>JAIPFN010000159.1 GCA_021736615.1 Phycisphaerae bacterium
CAGCTGAGTTCGCAAAGCTGTGCATCGAGGCAGATTGCCGTAGAACACGGCAAAAACAGTTGGATACGAGTATTAAATATGGAGTCGAAAAGAAGGAAATACTCTCATAAGAACTGGACTAAAAAAATGGGGCAGATCAGTATCTAAATCTTGGCACCCAATACTGCATAATATATTCTAGAAAATCAGCGACAAGTATTTCGGCGAAGTCTCCAGATCGAATTCGAGGTCCAAAGCCTTTAGAAGAATCAGGAAAAACCATATTGGTTAGATAGTCCGATCTACTCAAGCCAGTTCCATCACGCAAATCATCAATTTCATCATCAGAGCAATAATGATTTCGGAAATGCTTAGCCCAATCTCTTAAAATATCATCATCTTTTTGATAGCAAAACTCCCAGACCTCAACGGTCTTACCGTCAGATGTAGTCAATCTTTCGCCAGAGTCTTTAAACCATTTAGTATGTTTTGATATCCTTGGCAAAACAATCTCTCCTTTTCATATTAAAAGCCTACCCCAACAATCTCTTGAAATCCTCAACACGATTCCCAAACTCCACACTGTCAGTCATTGCTTAGGGAACTAAAGCGGCATAATGCCTCCTGCAAATCTCCGGTGAATTTCCCATAAGTGTACTTATCTTATACAATGATTCGCCTTTCATTGCAAGCATAGAACCAAAAATATGCCTGAAATCCCAACCCCACCAATAAACATCTTTTCTCCCGAAACAATAAATTCCAAATTTTCCAACTATGCGATAAACAAATGCAACCCACAAAAGTAGCAAGCAGCATCCCAAAAAAACAAAAAACAAAATCCGCGTTAATCTGCGAAATCTGTGGCTAAATAAAATCAAAGCAAGCTGGAACTAACCATACGTTTAACCTCAACAGAACTCCCAAAGTTAATAATCAAACCAACCTTATACGACGAGGCCTTAAGATAATTCAAAAGTTGAGCTTCAAATATTTTCTGATATAGATCAGTAGCCTTAACTTCTACGATCACTTTATCATCAACAACAATATCAGCATAAAATTCTCCGACAACCACTCCTTCGTATCGTACCAACAGTTTTTCTCTGTAACAACGTCCTTACCAACTCTTGCAAGTTCGACAGCCAACGCCTTATGATATACCTTTTCGAGAAATCCATAACCTAAAGCATTATGCACCACATGAGCGGCATGAATAATCTCCCCGGTCAATTCCTTATATTGATATACACTCACAAAGAAAACTCCACACATAACAAAAACAGATACACCTAAATCATTATACAGGAAATACAGAATAATCAAAGAAAATTTAAGTATATCCCAAAAAGAATTTATCCATTATTAAATCTGCGTTAATCTGCGAAATCTGTGGCTAAATTAATACTCACAATGCCAATGAAGATATTGCCTGTTTGTTGAATTCAGTTTCCACAATTTTCAGGCGAAAAAAAGTAACAAAAAGCGCGCAAAAGTGATGCATTTATGATCAAAAACGTGAAAAAATAAAAAAATATGCAGCTTTTTGACTCGAATTTCGGGCCAAATCTGCCAAAAACCATAGGTGGGAAATGTCGACAATGTCCACTATAGGACATTTTACATGCTGTCGGACCCGGTAATTCCTATCATTTCTGTGATCTTATCAAACTCGTCAAGCGAGTAAAAATCTATAATTATGCGCCCTCTGTCCCCTCTTTTACGGGCTTCGATTTGGACTTTCGTCCCCAATGATTCACGCAACCGGTTCTCTAAGTCTAGTATGTGCGAGGGTTTAACCTTCGGCTGAGGTTTCTCCGCATCCCCCTGTATCATCTGCCGCACAAGCCGTTCAACCTCCCGAACACTCAACCGCCCCGCCAGCGCCCGGTTAGCCAATTTCCGCCGCATCTCATCAGTAGGCAGCGCCAATATCGCCCGCGCGTGCCCCATACTAAGTTGGCCCCCTACCAGCATGTTTTTTATTTCACGCGGTAAGTCCAGCAGCCGCAGGTAGTTAGCTACTACTGAGCGGCTTTCGCCTAGGCGCTGGGCTGCTTCAATTTGCGTTATATTAAAAGTCGCTATGTAATGTTGGTATGCTTTGGCTCGTTCTATTGCGTTGAGGTCGCTGCGGTGTATGTTTTCGACCAGGGCCAGTTCTAGCATCTGTTCGTCGGTGGCGGTTCTGACCAGTGCGGGTATCTCGCTTAGGCCTGCTTTAACTGACGCTCGATAACGTCGCTCGCCGGCTATTATTTCATAGCCTCCCATGCTTTTTCTGACCAGGATCGGCTGAATGACTCCGTTTGCTTTGATGGATTCTGTAAGCTCTTCGAGGGCTTCCTCGTTCCATTCTGTACGGGGCTGATATGGGTTTGCGACGATTTGGTCTACTAAAATGCTCTCAATGGCGTTTTTTACCGCCTTATCTACTGGCAAATCTACTACCTTAGGAGTTACTGCAACTGGCTCGATTGGCTTTTCAATCGCCTTTATTGACTGATTTACGGGTACTTCCTGCTCATATTCGGCTGTTATTGGGCCTAAAAGTGCTTCGAGTCCCATTCCCAGGTGTGGTTTTTTTTCTTTCTTAGCCATATTCAACTCCTGCATGTGGTTAAAATTGCGTTGTACCGCCCTGCCGTACGCTGAACAAAATACCACAATAAATTCTGAATTTCCACTATAAATCGGCAGTTTTTTTTAAAAAATGTTTCACGTGGAACATTTCTTTTGGCGGGAGACGGAGTGTGCTGCAAAACCAGTGCCTATAAACAATAGAACATATAGTATTACGAGATACCCATTAATATTTGTTTTTCTACTCATATTACTTCTATAATTTGATAAAACAAGTGTGTTTCACGTGGAACAGGGGTAAAACGTATTGGTTTTAACGTATTTTTGTTGCTTTTTCATGTTTTTCTGTGTTTTTCTTATCGTCTAATTTGTTTTTGTTTGCTATTTATCTTATTTGCTCGTTGGTTGTTTGTTGGAATAGTACTAGCAACAGGTTTTCCTAATAATTCACTAGCAATTTGGTATGTCAGTAATACAACAGTGAGTCAGCAGTGTCAATTAATATGGATTCCCGCCTTCGCGGGAATGACATTGACGCCGTCTGTTGCTTAAATATGTAATAGATGTCGGCAAGATGCCGACATTACGTACCCCCCTGCCAATGGACTGCTTGATCTTCTTGTTTTGATCAGGAGAAGAATATTTTGGTTAATTTTATGGATTTCATTCCACATTATGCCGGTATTGCGGTTATTGTTATTGTGTGAGCTAATGCGTGCGACGAACGGCGGGCAGCGGTGTATTGCAGTACTGAAAAAGCGGTGCTTTATGTGTTTTCGGTATATTTAATGGAACGCTAGCATTACTGGACATTGATCAATTTCAGGTGGTTATGAGCGCTTTTGAGCGAAAACAGCAGTTTAACATACTAATAAACCGGTATTCTTCCTTTCTTGAAGGGGTTTTGTGGAAGCTGACCGGTGATCGGGAGCTTTTCGCAGATGCGATGCAGAACGCCCTGCTGGCTATCTGGCGTAATGTAGAGACGATTTCGAAGAGTGGCAACAACAGGTATATTTACAGGGTTGCCCAGAGTGCGGCGAGTAAGGCGTGGAAGCATCGGCCCATAGCAACGGGTGAAACAGTACTGAAAACAGTAGTTTGCAGTGAAAATGACGGTGTTTTTATGGCGCAAAGTGACGAAATAGGCCGCCTTCGGAGTGAGATTACGGCACTTTCTGATAAGCAGGGCCAGGCGATTATGATGAGGTACTTTGAGCAGATGGACTATGTTGATATTGCGGATGTTATGGGGTGTTCGGCAGCTACGGCTCGTTCGCATGTTTCTAAGGGGCTGACTTTGCTTCGGAAACGGTTTGCTGCTGGTCAAAAAAATTGATCCGCCGATTACGCTGATTACACGGATTAAAAAACTAAAAAACTGAAAAACCAAAACTGAACCACTAATTTACACTAATAAAAGAATAAAAAAGGTAAATGTTAGTGTTGCGGGAGTTTTAATGTAATTTGTTATTCGATAATGAATTGTGAAAGTACTTTTTAAAAAACGCGCATAAAATACTAGAAGTTGAAAGATTGTAGTACAGAGATAAAAAGATTATTTGACAGGGTTGGCAGAATAAAAGCAGGATTAGAAACTTTTCGAAAAGATATAAAGAATAAGCGATTGACTGAGATAAATGGACGCAATTGTGCAGCACGGTTTATTTGTCCGCCTTCGGCGGATTTGTGACTATTCGTGGTTCACTTGGTGTGAACGGTTACCACGGATTTAAACAATAGATTTATAGAATAGGTTTGGTGTTTTGTTTTGTGCTGCTTGCAACTATTTTTGGGTTTTGTTTGTTTTCTTTTTTTAGCCACAGATTAACACGGATTGACACAGATTTGGTTTTGTTTGTTTTGTTGGGTTTTGTTTACAACTTTTGCAAGGGTTGTCTTGTTTTGTTTTATCCCTGCGCTTGCGCTTCGGGCTTTTATATTTTGAGGTCTTTATTATGAGTGAAAAATTTGATATTGAAAAAATGCTTGGTAGTATTGGCAAGAGTGAAGTTCCCTCAGAGATACGTGAACTTAGTAGCGGGATAATTTCTGATTTCGGCAGGGCGGTTGAGCTTGTTGAAAACAATCGGTCCGATAAAAATATTTTTGTTAGTTGGCTTGGCGGAGTTTGTTACAGGTTTGCGGCTGGGGCGGCTTTTGCTTTGGTTATTATTGCTGCGTATTTTTTTATGACGAGCACTTCCAGTATTGCCTGGGCCGATGTTGTGGCGGCTATGGGTAAGGTTGATCAGATGCGTGCTAAGGTTATTGTTGAGGATCCTCGCAACAAAGAGGAAAAGATTTTCACAATTGAAATGTTTTATAAAGCTCCTGATAAATGCCGGGCACACGGCAGGGGGTTTGTGCAGTTTATAAACGGAGATGTCAATCGTATTTTCAGTGTTGAGAAAGGCGAGATGTTAAAAGAGGGGACGGGTTACCCCACTGTTATTCCGCATGGTTTTATGGGTATGCTTAAGGATAAGGGTTTGCTTGGTGCTACGCTTGAGATGATCTTCCGGGGGAAGGTCCCTGAAGCCGAACCGGTTATCAATACTGTATTGGCCGGTGACGGTGTTGAAGTGTTTGATTATGCCAATGATGCAAACGAGATGTGGGCGCGGATATGGGTTTTGAAAAAGTCGCGATTACCAGTCAGGCTAAAAGTTTTTTATCCGGGCAGGGACGAGTCGAATCTTGTTGTTTTTGATTATACTGATCGCCAGGGTAATGATTTTTTTGATGTTGATAAGTTTATTGACAAAGCTAAGGGATTCAGAAAGGGTTCGACAAGCCGCTTTTATAATATTGGTAAGTCGGTTGTGACTGCTGATCCGAGAAAGCCGGAAAAGATTAAGCCTGTTAATCCTGTTCAGATTCATGAGCTTGAAGGAATCAAAGCACCGGAGTTTAAATCTATTACACATTATACTAACGGTATAATTGTTATCAGGGCTATTGATCCGGGTAACCGCAGTGAAAAAGGTTATGGCATTGACGGAGAGTATCATCAGGAACTTAGAGATAACCGGGGAAATATTTATCTAAGATACCATTCAACTCCGGGAAAATATAAGGGCATGAAAAAAGAGATGTTTTATTTTCCTGTTGAACCATTTATAAAGGGCAACGGTGAGCATAAGATCAGGCTTACATACACGATACATGATTATCAGCATAATCTTGGGTATGACAGGGTTATCAGTAATGATGAAGTAGTGATACCTGAACCGACTGAAGAGTTTCCGAAGTTCCTGCTTAATTATCCTGACCATAAGCATCCCGGGGTAAAAAGACAGGCTTATATGAATTTCATGAGAAGCGGTGGTGGAGATATGCTTAAGCAGTGGGACTATATTGAAGCAGGTCTGGAAGAGACTAAAGATTCGGAACAGATGCTTAGATATAAAATGCAGCTTATTCGAGAACTTGAAGGGGACAAGGCGTATCTGAGTTTCTTTGAAGATAATCTGCTTGACAGGTACTATAAACATGGATTCAAGAGACTAATGTATCAGGATTGTCTTGCTGAATATCTGCATCATCTTTATACAAACGGCAGGGCGGATGAGTATAAAAAACACGCGAAAGTTTTCTATAAGAAGATGGAAGATTTTCTAAAGGATAAGAATGCGAGCAAAAATAATATTGACAGTATAAAAAATCATGTATGGTGGCTCAGCCAGGTACTTGAGATTCCGACAGTCGAGAAGAAACTTAAAAAAGCATCGACTCCAAAGATTCTTAAAAAGAAGTTGAGCAGTGATGGAAAACTTTTAATCACCTTTGATTTTCCTAAAGATAAGAATGGATATCGGGATCGAAGCATGTTTACCGGTGGAATCAAGGTTGCCAAAACGGGTGAATATATCGAGCCGTCAGTCGGCAATCTTTATCAGTTTGATGTTACAGGGGAAAGTTTGATTTTGTTATTTGACGCTGCACTTGAAGGTTTTCTTACGGATCGAAAAGGAGGGAGGTATCCTAAGCTTACGATCAGCAAAGCGGTCAAGATTGATCTTCCAAAAGCATCTGATAAAGACTCCGAAGATCTGATCAAAGAGTTTGATGCGTGGAAGAAGGAAGTTGATCGCCGTGCAAAAATGAGTGACAGGGGATTGGCGGTTACAGAAGCTAATCAACTCAGAGACGATGGTAAATTTAAGGAGGCTTATGATCTGTTCGCTAAGTCGGTTAACTTGAGAATGTATGACCCCGAAGAGTTTCCGCAATACGGTAAGGCAGAAAATCAGGCGATTCAGCAGCAGGTGTGGTTCAGATTAAAGATGGCTGAGTGTTTAATTGAACTGGGAGAAATTGATAATGCACTTAGAATTATTGATGAATGCATTGAAAGTTTTTTGACAATGAATGAGAAACCGAAAAAGGGGCTTGGAGGGTTTGCTTGTCCTGATGATGTTTTTAAGGTTCGTGTCAGGGCAGCTGAGTGGTTGATTGATAATGATAAACTTGATGAGGCTGAATTGCTACTGAAAGAAATTGGCAAAGACAAACCAGATTACAGATCGATCAGCAATTTGGCGACGGTTGAAAAGACTCCGTTCGGTTATGCAGGCGTGCAGAAGCGTGTTGGGGTTTATTTTCGGTGGAAGGTTTATGATAAGGCTGTTTGGAAGTTGCGGCGGGCGAGGAATAACCATTGATGAAGTAAAAACGGCGGTGAGTGTTTTGATAAAAAAGGGGACAGGTACAACCTGCCTTCGGCAGAACGTAGCCAGTCCCCATTTTTCTATCCGGCGATATATTGGCAGTTAGTCACTGATGTTTTTTAGTTTTTGTATTCCGTAGGTTTTGGCTATGAAGGCGTCGGCTGTGGTTAGTTCTGCCCGGTCTATTACTACTGTCGGGTAGTCGTGTTCGAATACTATGGTGGTGTACTTTGACATCATGCCGGTATTTAGTGCGTCGGGGACGTCTTTGATTGAGTGGATTTTTTTGCCGTTGATTTTGCTGATTACCTGTCGGCCCATCGAGTGGTAGCCCTGGTTGATGTCGGCTGGGAGGACGTAGCTTAGTACGACGATATCGGTGCGATCCTCTGTGGGGTTGAATGCCAGGTCGCGATAGTAATGGTAGAGGTGGGGGGGGCATTTTCCCTGCCAGTTGTCGCCCCAGATCATCAGGTAGGGTCTGGTGAGTTTCTGGATTACTAAACCGGCTGTTATAATATACTCGGGCTGTGTGTCGTAATCATAAAAATCAACGAGCATTTCTTCGGCGTTGATAGTTTTGGCTTTGACGTCAAGATCGATTTTTTCGCCGTCTCGCCATACTACGAATTTGATCTTGTCGCCGACGGTGTGGCCGGAGATCAAGTGGTGGTAGAGGATTTTTTCAAAGACGGGGTCGGAGAATTTTCCGTAGGGGTCGAGCGTATTTCCGTCGATGGAAAGAATGCAGTCGCCCTGACGCAGTTCTTTGCAGCCGGTTCCGAGATTAAATACCTTAGCGACGTAGACACCTTCGTTTAGGCCTGCGGGCATTTTCAAGTATTTTCTCGTTGCCGGGTCGATAAGTTTTTTTGCGGAAAAGCCGACCGATGGAAAACCTTTGTAGTCTTTGTCGGCGGCGTTTTTCAAGAAATTATTTATTACAACGCCGGGGATCAGGCCTGTCTCTTTGTTATTCACCTGTGCCCAGTTGGCGATACCGATTGGTTTGTCGTTTACGCAGTATAAGCTTGCTCTGCCGGAGCTTGAGGGGGCGTTTGCGACGACGTAATCGAGGAACTGGCCGAATGACATGGTCGAGAGGTTTACTTCGGCGCGGTCGAGAATTCCACGGCCGGTTTTTACGTGTCCGGCGGAGGTTAGTCTATAAGAGACGGCATTGTCACCCTTGTCGAAATCTTCTGAAAACTTGAGCGGCGTAAGGGGTTCATTCATTGTGTCCTTGTCGAGAGAGAGCAGGCAGAGGTTGCTTTCGTAATCGATGACCTTGACAGTTGCCGGAATGAATTCGTTCTGGGCGGCGGTCCTGACTTTGATAAAGGTTGCGTTGGCGGCGTTCCATGCAGTCGTTAAAATTTCATACGGGCCTACGGCGCAGCCGTAGCCTGATTTCTGTCTGACTGTCGAGCGTTTCCAGGGCTGGAGGTTTTCGTATGAATTTGCCGTTACGGTGAGGTGGACCAGCGATGGCTTGACGCGTTCTTTGTAATCCGTTTTTTGTGTTTTCGTTTTGCCGGCGGCGACTGCCTGGTTGCAACCGGACAGGATGGAGACAGTTAATAAGGCTGCGATAAATAATACATTGTATTTGAATTTCATATTTGATTTTCCAGACTTCAAAGTTTTTTAAAATTTAACCGCGTGGGCACGGCCCACCCTACGGGGACCGCTTATTCTTTTGGCAGGTTGTATTTTTTCATTATCTCTTCGTTTCTTTCGAGTGCTTTTTTGTTGTCGAGTATGAGCGGGACCTTGTTGGACATGAACTTGATCGTGCAGAACGGGCCGGTGTTGGTTTTTAGTGCGGCGGCAAGTTCGTCGAGAGAATTGATCTTTATGCCGTTGACGCTTTCGACTACATTGTTTTCGTAATCCTGAGCGTAGGCGTTAACTTCGTCGGCGAGTATCTCGGAAAGGGCCACGTATTCTTTTCTGTCTCGCGAGGTGTTCAGGTCGCTGGAGTTTACGAAGAGGTATCGCAGGTAGTACGGCATTTCGGTGGCCCAGTTTGAGCCCCATGTTTCGAGGAAGTTTCTGGAGACGGGTACGAAAGTCAGTCCGGCGAAGACTTCGTATCTCGGCTGGACGTCGAACTGCCGCCAGTATGTCATCAGCGGCCTGTTGAGTGCGACGGTTGCGGTTGCTTTTTTTTCTACTCCGTTTCTGAAGAATGTCAGCTCGACTTTTTCGCCGAGTTGTTTTTGTTCTATGACTTCTGACATGTGGAGGCGGCGTCCGTAGATTTTTATCATGCCGTCGTTGTCCATGTCGTAGTCGTCAATTTTTGTGAGGACGTCTTCCTTCTCTAAAAGATTTTCGACCGAGCTGTGCATCATCGTTGAAAGTATGACGAGGCCCTGGCGGTCTTTTGGTACTTGCAGGTAGTCGCGATAGCTTTCGGAATGGAGGCCGGAGAAAGTTGAAAAGCCGAGCGAGCCGAAGCCGTCGTATTTGCCGTCTTCGATGTCTTTGAGAAAATGGCGGATGACTGTCGTTGGGATCATGTAGCCGATGTTGTCGCCGCCGGATAATCCCTGGAATGCTACGCCTACTACTTTTCCGTCCTGGATGACGGGTCCGCCGCTGTTGCCGGGGTTGATGGCGGCGTCAGTCTGGACTACGAGGTGGGTGTCGGCGCGGGTGTGGGCGTACGTGTCCATTTCTATTCGTGAGACTACGCCTTCGGTTACGGAGATTTGTCTGCCGCCCATTGGGAATCCGTATGTCTGGACGGTGGAGTTTACCGCGGGTAAGTCTCCGATTTCGAGGCTTTTCATGTCGTCGTAAAAAGACATGTCGGCTACCTGAAGGACGGCGAGATCGCAGTCGTGTCCGACGAAGGCGACGCGGGCGGGGTATCGTTTTGAGAGGTCCTGTTTTCTTATCTCGATGTATTTTGCGTTGCCTACATTGTGTGCGTTGGTCAGGATCAGGCCGTTGCCGACGATGAAGCCGGAGCCTACTCCGGAACCCATGGCTTTTTGTTTCCATGGTGTCGAGTAATCGAACTCCTGCTGGACGCATCGTACCATTATTACGGATTTGTCATAGGTGTTTCCGTTGACAGGTTCGCCGAAAACATTACAGATGGGGGCGATCAACATTAAAAGCGAGATACTGCAAATGAGTTTAAACAATTTGTAATCCTTCATATTCGTGGGATCCTTTTGTGATAGCGATCAGCTATTGGTTTCAGGTGAACTGGTAGTATTTTTTTACTGGTTCTATTATCGTCCAGACGCATTGAAGGCCTTCAGGGAAAATTACCATGTCGCCGGGGCCGAAGGTGACGGAGTCCTGGCCGGCGGGGCGGTTAGTTACCGTTACTTTTCCTTCTATTATGAGGCAGGTTTCGGTTTGGGTGTAGTCCCAGTCGAAGGTGCTCGGTTGTCCTTGCCAGATCGGCCAGTTTTTGCAGGTTTCTATTTCCTGTTCAGTTGGCTTTTTTACGATAACATCCTTAACGCAAGGCATAATAATCTCCTTAAGAATTAAACGGTCTGCGTTTATTTATCTGTTTTTTTGGGCGGCTGTTTTTTGGAATTAGTATTTACGGGCTTTTTCTTTTTCGTATAGGTTTGCGGATCATGGAATATTTTATCATTACCGCTTTGCTCGTATAAAAACTTACTCAGCTGCTTTTGAGAACCGGTTAATAAAAGGGTATCATCTGTAAGCTCATGTTTTGTTATCTTCTTGTTTTCTTTAAGAAGTTTTTCTGTCTCATCCGGGTCCATCATTAACAATATAAGTTTGTCATTTTTCCGTTCGACGATGATAAAAGTGTGAACCGGAACAAAATGAATCTGGTACAAAGCATTCCAATCCGATTCCATTTCATCGGGAAACAAATCCAGAAACGTCAAGTCTTTGATCTTAACAAGTTTGACCGTGAACCTGCCTTTTTTCCCATCATCGTCAGTAACCTCAAGGCCGTACACTTTTTTGTCATTTTGGACGAATTCCCATGTACGGTCGCCGTCATCGTTGGTCCAGAACCCTACAAGACCTTCGTCATAAATGGTGTTTTTTTTGTTAGCAACACCCCTCAACGATGGAACACATCCGGAAAGAAACACAAGACCCACTAAAAGCATTAGTTTGATCAATTTGCACATATTATTGCCTCCTTAACTAAAGTTTGATAGACTATACACCTATATATTGGGTTTCGTCAAGATTTATCTATGAGGATTAGCTTAGAGTAAGGTTTTTTATGCAAAAGAGTGATTTAAAGCGTTATACAGACTGGTTTTATAAATACATACGTGGTTTCTACGGTGATGATGACTATATTAATGCTAATCTTGAGCTTAAAGAGATTCATACAGGTTATGTTGTTGGAGAGGCGCGGTATATTGCCGCCAGGATCGGGCTTGATGAGAATAATACCTGGATTGCCGAGACGATTGGGCTTTTGCATGATGTGGGCAGGTTTGAGCAGTTTGTGAGGTACCGGACGTATTCTGATCGTAAAAGCATTAGCCACAGTGACTTAGGGGTTGATATTATCCGGGAAAAGGGGGTGCTTGATGGGCTTGACGAAGGGGAAAGGGAGATTATTTTGTCGGCTGTTAAGTATCATGGGATCAAGGATGTTCCAAGCGGTCTTGATGAAAAGACGCAGACGCATTGCCAAATCGTTAGGGATGCCGACAAGATAGATATCTATAGAGTATTGATGGAAAAATATTTAGGGTATACTAAAAACCCTGATTATTACAATTTGGAACTTGAGCATCCTGATAAGCCCTGGTACTCCGAAGGGGTCATACAGTCGGTTTTAAACGGCGAACAGGTTCATTATACAGAGGTCAAAACGCTTAATGATTTTAAGCTTCTGATCCTGGCGATGATTTTTGATGTCAATTTCCGGCCTACTTTCGAGAAGATCAGGGAAATGGGGTATGTTCAGGCATTTATTGATATGCTGCCGGGGGATGATACTATATATAAGGTAAGGGATGTGCTGGTGGATTATATAGATAGGCAGTTACAATAGGATCGCTTTGGTCATCCATAGGCTCAAATCCTAAATTCTAATATCTATCCGCCAGAGGCGGACTAAACAAATTAAAAATACTAATTACCGAAATCCGAAACCGCATTCTGACATAGCCAGAGGCGATGTTGGCAGAGGGTAACACCTGGTATGTCCGATAATGTACCCGAAAGGCCTGGGCATCGTTTTTTTTTAAACTTATTAGCTGAATCCTCTGGTGTTAAACCTTTATTATTATCCCAAAAAAGCGATTTTCCTTCATTTTCTCGCATTTGCTTATTTTTTCGAGCGAGACCCTCTCTTCATATTAAGTGATTTACTCAATATATTAATCCGATAAAGTCAGCGTTGATATTATTAGTTCTGACTGTGGGGGGCTAAAATTATCTCTTGAGAGGTAATAAAAATGAAATTTGAAAATGGAACCCTGGCAGCGAAACTTTGTTTAGCTATCATACTGCTGGCAATGGTTCTTTTCGATGTAGAAACATTTGGCGCAGAGGCCAATTCGCTTGACGGGGACAATTTATTCGATATGTCTCTAGAAGAACTGATGAACGTGGAAATTATTTCAGCATCACAAAAAAAGAGACTCTTCTTGAAACTTCTTCTAACATAACTGTTGTTACCAGCCAGCAAATCAAGGAATGGGGCGCAAGGGATCTTAAAGACGTCCTTTCTCGCGTGGCAGGTTTTTATGTCCTGCCCGATCGTGATGAATGGGTTTTTTCCGCTCGTGGCAGCATCAGCGACAATAGCCTGAAATATCTCGTGCTGATTGACAGTCATAAGATGAATT
>JAIPFN010000160.1 GCA_021736615.1 Phycisphaerae bacterium
ATCGAGCTTGTCTCTGGCAGCTTTGGCGGCCCTCCTGGCCTCGTTGACGACATCGACGGAATGAGCCTGTTCCTCATCTCCATGACCATTGTCACCACCGTCATCTTCATCGCCATCATCTTCATCGTCATCAATGAGCTCTGCCCCTACCGCTTCATCGGAAACGACGGCAGTGCTTTCGGCAACTTTTCCAAAGCATTCCTTACTTTCCACTGCCGGTTTTTTGCGTGACTTTCCCCGCTTAAATACCTGCGGCAATTTCTTAAACACCCAGTGCCCAAACCACAGAACACAGACGAGAAATACCGCATAACCGCCAGTAAAACATATCCGATCTACCATCAGCGGCATAAACAGGTTCAAAACACCAAGACCAAGACCGGCTGTAACAATTAGAACAACACGCACGTAACCGGAAAATGCGCACATAACCAATCCGGCAAGAACGATAGCAACCCACACAGCGACCGTAAAGGTCTCTTTATCCATAGTCACCAGCGAAAGCGAATCAGCCGCCCCGAGCCTGGAGAAAGTAACACGACTGCCCTGCCCGGCAAGCTTGAATCCAACGTTGCCGCCATACTTACTGCGATAAATATTGATCATCTGATCGCCGTAACCGCGATCCAGCTTGGAGAACATCCTGTCATGGCCAAGCAAATACCACTCATTGGGCAGCCACACACGCCACAGTGTCTGCTGAACCGGAATCTCATCCGGCAATGAAGCTGCCACAAGCCCGCCAGCCGAAGCATCCTTGACGGTATAGGCAAGCTCAAGCACCGAGCGGGTTATCTCACCTGCCGACGGACGAAGACGCACGATCCTCTCCTGTGCGTTCATGCCCTGCTCGACCTGTATCTCCTGACCGTCCAGCAAAACTGCCGTAAGCTCTGCACCTTCCGGAAGAGTTACCGGCAGCCGGTCACCCTGACTCGTCGCAAGCAAAAACATACATCGAGTATTAAGCAAACCGTCGCGGGCGACAATCTGCTCGACGATAACGCTGTCGGCAATAGTCGTAAACACACTGCCCTCTTTCTGCGTGACAACCGGCAGCGAAAGGCTGTACGGAACCTCGGTATACTTAAACGCCAGCGACGCTCCCTTGCGATAGGATGAGTCTGGAATATCCTGCGAACTCGAAGGATCGCCCGGCAAAAGCTTTTTCATTACAGGCTCACCGACGGCAAGACGGTCGGCCTTTTTAACAGCGATAAACCCGCGCTGATATGCGATCTCACCGGCCGCCAGTATCGGGTAAACATCCACCGTCGAAGGCTTCCCAGCTTCGCCTGCCTTAAACGACTTACTGACATAAACCCGCAAATTATAATTGCCGATCACCTTCGAGTGCAGCACAACCTTGTAATAGACCCACTTGACGTCGTCACTTTCATCGCCGCGGCTGTTATCGACTTTAAGCGCCTCGTCCAATCGCGGACGTTCCTTGATATTGCTGCCGGTTATATTGATCGTATCGCCGGCAAGTTCTTCGGGAACCTTGAAATAGAACGTATCGACCGGAGCATATCGAACCTGGTATCGAATGTTGGCCTCATGGACAATAGAACCCGGCTGAATATCTACAAGCCGGTCAACCGTTGCCGTCACCTGTGCCGGGCGAACCGCGATCTTGAATTTACCCCCGCTTGGTTTATCCCGGTCGATAGCTTTGAATTCATAAGCCATTACACCGGACAGCCCGGATATATCCCTCCACGAAGCCGAACGCACCGGAATGCTTTTCATCTGGTCGACATTTTCGACCTCTGCCCTGAGCTGCTCGGCAAGAGCAAGAACGACCTGTCCGCTGTAGAACTGCACATCCTTATCGGCACGCGGCAAAACAAAATCAATTGTCTCACTCGGACTTTTCCTGTCGGCCCGGGCCGATATCTCAATATCAAATCCGCCGGCATGCTCCTTTTTCAAAAGAACATGCAGCAAACGCTCCGCCCCTTCGCCCTTAACCTGGTAATCGTCAACAATATCTTCAGGCCCAACCGACTGAACATCCCAGCCCGCCGGAAACCCCATCTCAAACTCGAATATCCCCGTCCGCTTAACATCGTAATGTATCTTACCGTTAAGATAACGCCTGTCGGTATCAACCCCGACGATCCAGTTCTGGCTAACAGAAATCCTCGGCACAGCCGTCTCTATCGCAAGCCGCCCGCCGTAATCGGAAGTATTAAAATACCACGCCGTAACACCGCTGCTGCTACGAATATCGGCCGGCAGCCTGGCCGTATCGACACGCCCGAGATTCTTTTCGTCCTCGACATAAACAACACGCCGCGAAGAATGCGTAATACCTATAAGCCCGCTTCGCCTAAGTGCCTCCTGCGTAACGATCCCTACCAGATCGATCTTTGCCTCGGCCTCCTGCAAGAAACGCTCCATCTTGATATTAAGACTATAACTATCCTTCTGCGGCGAAAAGAGCTTGACCTTAAGAACCTGTGCAAGAGGAGGTTTAGGCCCGCCGCCGGCTGCGGCGACATCCCATTTAGCGATATTCGCCCCGCTAACCTCTGTCACACGAAAATTACCCGGAACCTGAACCGTAAACGTGTCAACCCCGCCCCGATGGATAGTATAGTCAAGCTTAGCGTTATAGCTGATAATCGCCTCGCCGACATCGATATGCTGATACTGTTTGCAAACGACAACAGGCTCAAGCTCGGCCGCCGCCTCGGTAGTGGGCTTCCAGCTCAGTTCGACATTTTCAGATGCACTGAGAAACGCCTGCAGCTTGGTCGCTTTTTTCCCGTCGATCTCAACCTGCGTAGTAGTCGCCGCCAGCATAGGCTTGACATCGACTTTCATATTTTCTTCAAGTATCACCAGTTCGATAGTAGTCATCGCAGAAGGCGGCATCCGGTAGTTCAGAACATGCAAACCAGGTGTAATCTTCAATTGACGAACAAAATCAACCGAAAGCAAATATCTGCCCTTACCCTTGACAAGCACATAGTACTGTCCGTCGGCAACACGCAGCAAAGGTTTCGCCTTCGCATCGGAAGAGTCAACGATAGAGACTTTATCGACGGCAACTTCGCCAAGGCCGATAGGCACCTGCACCCATCCGTCGGCGAGGATGTCGACAGTAAGCTCAAGGTTCATCACACCAAGCTCGCCCGAAATCCGCCCGTCAAACTTGGCCCGACTGATAAGATAATCGAAAGGACGCTTAAGAACGTCGGCAGGTTTTCCCTGCGCCGCCCGCCAGAGCTTGTCAAATTCAGAATAGGAAAGAAAAACTCCCTGCCCTTCTTTCTCGAAGACATCCTTGAGCTTGTCATAGGGTACATAAACTTTAGAAGCAGTGCTCTCGGACTCGCCGAAAACCTCCACGCCTGCAAACAAACCGCACCACAGAACCATAAAAATAACGCTGGATAAAATAAGACGCCTTAACATGATTAACTCTCCCTGCAAGAAAATGAAGTGAATAAAAAAACGTACGTATTAGTAAAGACAGAAAACCCCATAGAAAGTTCCCAAAAAATACAAATACACAAAAAAGTTTCAGGTTTCCATAAACACTGATTAAAGACAGTATGCATATCTTATTATCGTAAAATCCCCAGATTTGTAAAGTAAATTGCGCGTAAAAACCAGAACCGCACCTTTTACAAAAACTTTACAAAGAGACGATAATTGCGACCGTAATAGGATATTTTGGGCATTTAAAGTCGCACGATTGAAAAAGCGGTAAAGAAACGGTAAACCTATGGTAAACCTTTTCGAGGAGTTATCTGTACATGCCCCCGGGAAATGCTTATTATTAAGCAATAAAGCAAAATAAAGCCCGCTGGAAGTGACCGGTACGAAATTAGGCAGCCCGCCCGGCGTTTATCAAAGTGAATGCTTGTGTTAACCGCCGTCAGGCATTGCCAGTTCGTTAAATCTGTGCTCCGGATGATTCCATGCCGCATCTACCAAACTGGTTTCTTTCAGCAGCGTGACTATTTCATTTGTTGAGCGTTTCCATGCGGCATATATATAACAATTCTCAGGCGTACCTCCGCACTTGCAGTGCTTCATGAAACAGTCATTAAATATAGCTTCGCCCTCCATCACCTCGAAAAGTTCCAAAAGTTTGATAGAACCGGGTGGATTAACAAAGTTATACCCTTTGCCTTTCTGATTTGACAGTTCCACGATACCGGCACTGGTGAGTTTCTTAAATATTCTCGACAAATAACTTTGCGGTATGCCCTCTGCCTTTGAGATCATTTCAAGATTGACGGGCAATTGGGTTAAATGCCTGGTCATATACATCAAAGCATGAAGAGCGTAACTGGTTGCTTTTTTAAGTTTCATAATAATTGTCCAAACTACAATCTAAACCGAATCGCTAATCGCTAATCGATTATTGCTAATTGCTAATTGCTAATTGCTTTCATTAATACCAAGTTCGTCAATTTTCCTGTAAAGGCTTGAAAGACCGACACCGAGTGACTTTGCGGCCTGGGACTTGTTACCGTCGCAATTATCAAGAACGCGAATAATGAACTGCCTTTCATAATTTCTCATCGCCTGATGCAGATCAAATCCATCGTCATCATTGACAACCTCACAAGCAGTAATGATACCAATATCAGAAACTCTGATCGTATCGCCGTCGGCAAAAATAACTGCTCTTTCAATAACATTTTGCAACTCCCTGATATTGCCCTTCCACTCGTAATTGATCAACATCTGCATTGCTTCATCATTAATATGAACGCAGTCTTTGTTCATCTCTGAGTTATATTTGCCCATAAAATGACGAACCAGTTTCGGTATATCTTCCCTTCGTTCCCTGAGCGGGGGCAGATGTATCCCAACTACATTAAGTCGATAATAAAGGTCCTCCCTGAACCTTTCTTCCTTAATTTCGTCAAGCAGTTTTTTGTTAGTGGCAGCTATCAGCCTGAGGTTAATATCAATCGGCTGGGTTGAACCTACCGGCCATATTTTGCGTTCCTCTACGGCTCGGAGTAGTTTCACCTGACAGCTTAGCGGCATGTGTCCGATTTCATCAAGAAACAGGGTTCCATTCTCTGCTGCTTCAAACAGGCCCTTCTTGTCGGTGTGAGCACCGGTAAAGCTGCCCTTGACGTGTCCGAAAAGCTCACTTTCGAGAAGCCCTTCCGGAATCGCTCCGCAGTTTATCGCGATAAAACGGTTTGAAGCGGCAGAACTCGTGGCGTGTATCGCCCTTGCAACCATTTCCTTGCCCGTGCCGCTTTCGCCGGTGACGAGAACATTACTTTTTGTACCGGATACCTTATATATAGTCTCGAAGACATGCTTCATAGACTGGGCACTGCCGATTATACTATCGATACTGAACTGACCGTCAAGCTGTGTTTTCAGTTCTACGTTTTCCTGCTGCAGCTGACTATACCGCCACTGCTGCTCGATCTTCATAATAACATCATCAAAGATCACCGGCTTCATTACATATTCGCTTGCACCAAGCTTAATAGCCTCTACTGCCATTTCTACAGTCCCGAACGCGGTCACCATGATAACCCTGGTATTCGGGCGGAGTTTCATTGTTTCGCCAAGCACCTTGATGCCGTCGGCACCGGGCATTTGAATGTCGAGAATAACAACGTCAAAGGGGTCTTTTCGAATAGCTTCAATCGCTTCAAGACCGTCACAGGCAGTAGCAACTTCAAAGCCTTCTTCCGCCAAAACCGTTGAAAAAGTCTCCCTGAACGCCTGTTCGTCATCAGCTATTAATACCCTTATTTTCATTAGTACTTCCTACTTAAAAATATTGTAACCGTTCGCACCGCAAAATCAGAAACAGCATGGAAATAGCCCATCCTGCCGCCAATAGTTATATCCCTGCACTTGCACTTCGGGCTTTTGTTTGATTGCCGGTATCGGCTAACATGTTCTTTTGAGGTTTGGCAGGAACACGGATTACGACTGTCGTACCTTTACCAAGCTCTGATTCCAATTTAATTGTCCCATTGACTTCAGCCATCAAATTATAGCTTATATATAATCCCAGGCCTGTTCCCTTGCCGATCTCTTTAGTTGTAAAAAAGGACTCGAAAGCCCGCTTGCAAATTTCCTGTTCCATACCGATGCCCGTATCGCTGACACGAACCTCGATCATATCATCGACAAAACTTCGCGTCACTCTGAGTATCTTATCACTGTCATCGTCTTTGGCGGCCATAGCGTCGAGAGCATTGATGACAATATTGAGCATTACCTGCTCATAATTTAAAGGGTTGAGCCAGACCATAGGAAGCTCGGAATTGACAACATTGTCGAATTTCACCGAGGTTGCCCGCTTATCGAACCTGACCAGTGCAAGCGTGCTGTCAATAATACTATTAACATCAACCCATTTATACTCGCTCGTCGCGGGCCGGGAAAGATTCTGCATACGCCTTAGGATCAAAGATATTCGTTCGATCTGTTTCCCCATCAAATCAAGCTGTGAGGACTGCTCAGGGGCCTTGATCTTTCGTGCAAGATACTGGATTATCGAGGACAAACTGGCTAGCGGATTTCCTATCTCGTGCGCAATCCCGGTCGCCATTTGCCCGATAGCCACCATTTTTTCCCGCTGGGCCAGTTCGACGCGGCTCATCTTGAGCATCTCATTGATTACAGCCGTCTCCTCCGTACGTCTTCTAAGTTCAGATTCGAGTTTTTTATGCTCGGTAAGATCCTGCCCTACGATAACATATCCCAGCCTAGAATCACCTTCGTCCATGACGGGACAGCTTTTCGCTTCTACATACCTGCCGTCAACCTCAAAATCGACGCGACCTGTAGACGATTTGTCTTTTTGTATCTTAAGCTCTGAGATATGATCGACGAGCCTTGCTGGAAAACCGTCGAGCGAATCCGGGCTGCCTGCTGTCCATTTAGCAGCTGCCGGATTGGAGATAGCGACCTCTGCATTGTTATTTATGAAAAGCAGCCCTTCGCCCATAGCGGTAATTATCGCCTCAAGTAAATCCTTGTTACGGGCCGCTTCGATCTCCTTGGATGCCATCCTGGCAACAACGGTTCGCGTAAGGTACTGCGTAAGAATGACAGTCGACGTAAACGCCACAAACACACCAAAGATGTACGTAGGGTTTTTCCACATGTCATTTACCGGAGCAAGTTTTATCGGGTAATGCGTAAGCCATCCGAATTCGGTCAACTCGCCAAGAGCTATGACCCCGAACACCGCAATAGTAGAAAAACTTACCAGAAACGAAAGCCGCATTGGGAGTATTATCGTAGCGAGAATAATATGAAACAGGTAAAAGAACGTAAACGGGTTAGTCACTCCGCCGGAAAAGTGAATAAGGACTGTAAGTATAACAAGATCGACCTCAATCTGGATCAATGCAAAAAGGAGATCGTACGCAGTAGACTTACGGCCGCTTTTTAACGACACAGCGAGATAGGCCAGGTTGAATAAGAGAAGGAAAAGAGCACACTTATGAATCGCGTTGACTTCGGGCAGTACATCAAATACATACCTACAGATCAGGCTGGAAACGACGATACCGGCGACGGCGAACCAGCGCAGCTTTATCATCCACTTGATCTGATCGATCAGCGCTGTACGCCTAAGCTCCGGAAGCTTATCGCTGTCAACCTTAAATATATCTTCTCTTTTTACCATAAGACAACACTAACCCCAAAAAACGCTCATTTGGGTGACACTATTATTAAAATGCATCGCCAAAGGCGATTCCAAAATTCGTAATTCGTAATTCGTAATTCATAATTGTTTTCATTCAGGCATTTCGTAAAGTTCGCCGGCTGCTTCAAGCTGTGCTTTTTTCTCGTCATCGAGGCCGATCTGTTCGTCTGTGAGATAGCAAGCCGGTTCCGGTGCCCATGGATCGTCGAAATAGAGGTCGGCGCGAACTCTCAGTGCCCCGCCGCATGCGTCGAGGAACTTACACATTCGACATCTGCCCTTGACATAATTCTTCCTGTCACGAAGCCCTTTAAGAAGTAGTTCGTCCGGGTTGCTCCAAATCTCGCTAAACGGTTTTTCGTGAACGTTGCCGAGACTGTAATGATACCAGAACTGGTCGGGATGGACGTGTCCGTGGAAGTCAAGACAACCGATACCAACGCCGCTGCTGTTAAGTCCGCCGCCATTCCAGGTTAATAGCTTCCAGACTTCCTCTGCCCTTGCAGGGTCTTCCTCAAGCAGTTTAAGGTAAAGATAAACGCCGTCGACATGATTATCGACCGTGAGAATATCGGTTTTTTTGCCAGATTCTTTGAGCTGCCTTGTTTTGGCGAGAATGGTTTCCATCGCCTTGATGCTCTGGGCCGGGGCAAGGTCATCGGTAAACATCGAATCGGCACGACCGCTCGGAACGAGGTGATAGAAACATGCCCGCTCGACACCTTCTTTGTCCATGAATTCGAACAGCTGCTCGATATCCTGAACATTGCGTTTGGTCAAAGTAAGTCGAAGACCAACACGAACGCCGGCTTCCAGACAGTTACGGATACCCACAACCGCCCTGTCGAAGGCACCTTCAACACCACGGAACTTATCGTTGATCTCTCCTATTCCGTCAAGGCTGATACCGACATACGACACTCCGTACCCCTTGATAAGCTTTGCCTTTTCGGATGTGATAAGTGTCCCGTTGGTCGAGATAACCGTACGCAGACCAAGATCTCTGGCATATGGGAGAAGCTCAAACAGGTCCTCACGCATCAAAGGCTCGCCGCCGCTAAAGAGAACCGACGGCACGCCGAAACCGGCAAGATCGGTAAGAATCTCTTTTGCCTTTTTGGTGGTAACCTCGTTGCAGTCGGTATTAAGGCCGCTGTCGTTGTAGCAGTGCACGCACTTGAGATTGCACTTGCTTGTAATGTTCCACACAACGATAGGCTTTCGCTCGGAGGCTTTCTTCGGTACAGACTCGCCGTCCCTTTCACCGCTGCCATGCATACCATATCTAAGCCAGTCGCCAGGTGTAACTTCATCACAATAAAGCTTCGTAACATTAATCATATTTCGGTCCCAATATTAAAATTAAAATCATTAGTCTTTCTTTTTCGGTTGATAATTGCAGAACGGTTCTTCTGCCATATAGTCAGCTTTTACGGAATATGCTCTTGCCCTGCATCCACCGCACAGATTGCGATATTCACACACTCCGCACTTGCCTGTTAGCTGACTGGTATCGCGCATCTTTGCGAGGTCTTCGTTGTTGTTCCAGATGTCTGCGAGCGGTGTTTCCAGAATATTGCCGCAGTTGACCGGCAGATAACCGCAGGGGAAAACGTCGCCCTGATGACCGACAAAAATCACGCTAACACCCGCAAGACATCCCTTAGAGCTGTGCATCGGCTTTCCGCCAGGATGGCCGCCCTTGCCATGTCCATGCGGACAAACCGCCGCCTCGGGCATATCTGCCATATGCGGTTGTTTGCGAAGACCGGCCTGACGGACAACCCTTTCATAATGCGGACCGCACGTAACCTTGATCTGCAAATCCTGCGAAACTTCCAGCCCGGCGATCCTCTCCATCATCGTTTCATATTCCGCGGCCGAAAGCATATCTTCTTCGGCAAATTCTTCGCCGCAGCCGACCGGAACAAGCATAAACAAATGGACCGCGACTGCGCCAAGCTTTTTGGCCAGGGCAAAAACATCGTCAAGCTGATGAGCGTTGTGGCGGGTAACAGTAACATTTATCTGGAAAGGCACGCCGGCTTTGTTCAAATGCCCGATACCTCCGATAGCACCTTCGAAAGAACCTTCCAGTTGGCGAAGTTTGTTATGGACTTCGCTGGTGGCACCGTCGAGGCTGATCGAAACACGCTGGATACCGACATCTTTCACTTTGCGGGCAATCTCGGCATCGATAAGCGTACCATTGCTGGCAAGTGCAAGCTGCAGCTCTTTTTTGCGGGCGTGTTTTATCAGGTCAAAAATATCGTCCCGGCAAAGCGGTTCGCCGCCGCTGAAAACGAGCACGGGCATAAACCCCTGCTCCTTGCCAAGTGCTGCAAGCTGATCGATCATATCCATCGCCTGGTCGGTAGCCATATCAGTCGGTGCGGCCTCATCGCCTTCAACCCGCCTGCAATGCGCACAAGTAAGGTTGCACTTGATAGTGCTTTCCCAGAACAACAAACGCATAATCCTGTTCTTTTCAGTTTTCAAATTCAGTCCTTAAATAAAATAGCTTCCGCCGAAGGCGGGTTCCTAAATTCGTAATTCGTAATTCGTAATTCGTCATTGTTTCCCAAGTCTCTCGCCTTCGGCAACACTCTCGGCGTGGGCAAGAATGCTTTCGGCAAGCCTCTGTGCTTCGCCGGGGCCTTTCTGACTTGCAACGGTATCTATATTCTGGATCACGCAATGGAAGAGTTTATTAACGACCCGGCTGACAGTGGCATCCATGACATCTTTACAGCATGCATTCTCTCTTTCTCCGGCAAAAAACTTTTCCATCTCGCCCTTCTGAATATTATCAAACGCAACCTTCATCCTGCCGATCAGCGGGCCCAGGTCCCTTCTTTCAAACCACTCCATGTATTCACCGACGCCCTGGCAGATGATCTCGACGGCCTTTTCCAGGTCGCCTTCGCGAAGCTTAATATTCTTTTCGACCACCTGCGAAAGATCGTCAATACAGTACAGGTATACGCCGTCAAGCTTGTTGATCTTCGGGTCAAAGCTTCGTGGAACGGTAATATCGACGGCTAGCAGAGTTTTGCCTCGTCTTTTAGAGACCACTTTTGCAAAATCCTTCTTATCGAACAGGTAACCGGAATCGGGCGAAGCTGCTCCTACTACAATATCGGCATCGACAAGCCGGCTCTCAAGCTCATCCCACTTTGCCGCGTTTACACCATGCCTTACGGCAAGACTGCACCCGCGATGCTGCGTACGGTTGACAACCGTAATATCAGTACATTTAACATGCAGGAAATGCTCGACGAGCAGTTCGCCCATCTCACCGGCACCGATGACCACTACCTTTGCGGTCTTAATATCATCGAAAAGCTGCTTTGCAAGATCGACTGCAACACCGGCAACACTTGTGCGGCGGCTGGCGATGGATGTATTAGTAAAGACCTTCTTGCTGACTGCGAAAGCTGCATGGAAAAGATGATTAAGTACCTTTGCCGAGCTTTTAACATCGCAGGCCAAACCATAGCTTTCTCTAACCTGTGAACTGATCTGATTTTCACCAATAACCATGCTGTCAAGGCTCGATGTAACCGTAAGCAGATGCCTTACTACATGCTGATCTCTCATTACGTACAGATGCTTGCGGAGTTCATTAAAATCGACACCGCGCATCTTTGCGACAAACGCGGCCAGGTCACTGGGTAAAACATCCGATGACTTTTCCATCGCGACATACAACTCGACACGATTGCATGTCGACAAAAGAACAAACTCACCGCCGGGATACTGACGCTTAAGTTTTTCCAGAGCTATCGCGGTTTCCTGGCTGTTAAACGCCAGTTGCTCGCGAACTTCAACAGGAGCGGTTTTATGATTAAGACCGACAAGCAAAATATACATTATTACCGGCCCCCGGTATTAACAGTCTCTGCACTTTTATCGGAAAAATCATGCTCACTCCCGCAAAATACACTCGCTCCAATAATCGAAAAAATAATCAAAAAACAGGCAACCAGGGTGATTATCGCAACTCCACGGCCTCTAAGGACCAGGTGACGCAAAACAAGAATAAAAGCAAGGAGCAACCATGCGACTACCACGAGTATCATCTTCGAATCCGTGATCCAGTCAAGAAATGATACGGAAATCTCGGCACTCTTTACAATCGCAAGGCCTATCCCGCTCATCAAACCGAACGACAGAAATACAAACGACGCCTTAATCCCGATAACATTAAGACTGGCTAGCTTTTCAATATTCGGAACCTTTCCTATAACCCTGCTTATTTTCTTAAGCTTCAGATTTCGGCGGGTAAGCAGAAAAAGGCCCGCCATACAACCGGAAAACGCGATCGCCGTCCCGGAAAGAACCATCGAAAGACCATGCCAGACAACCCAGGGAGTTTCAGCAAGTAATTCGATCTTAGACGCAGGCGATGCCACAAATGCCGACAATACGGTAAGAAAGAAAATAAACCACACCATCACCGAGGAAAACCAGACATGGTGAATCGTTACACTTAAAAAAAGAAATGTCAACCCAAACGCTATAGTAAGAACGACCATAGACTCAAACAAGCCGGTAAGCGGTATGCCTTTAATCGCAACTGCCCTGAACACAAGAAGCAGAGACTCCAGGGAAACACCCAGAGCAACCAGTGAAATAAGTATCGTGCGGAATTTATCGTTTGATCGAAACATCTGAATAATAGCGAGAATCGAGCAGACTAAATAAATAGCCGACACCGTAAGAAAAACATGTCGTTCTTGAATTGGCAATCCGGTCATAATATATCACCTGTAACTTTATTACCTGTCGCTCGCTAAAATATAAGTAGGCGGAACCTTTTTTAATTCTCTAATTGTTTCAAGCTGCTTGTAATTTTTTATTCCAGCTTTCGCGCTCATTTTCGCGATAGTATCTCTTACGTCATCGGGACCCTGTCCATGAACCATGGTATATACATTATATGGCCACTGATCGTTCGACGGTCTTTCATAAGCGTGAGAAACTTCCGGAAACGACGCAAGTATGCTTCCGACCTCTTCGATGCTGTCTTCTTCGACCTGCCAGACAACCATAGCACCGGCCTGCAAGCCGACCTTAAAATGGTTAACAATAGCGCCTACACGACGCATACGGCCATCTTTTTTCCAATTATTGAGAATTTCCAGGACATCTTCGATATCCGCACCGATCTTTGAGGCAACATCCTTATACGGAGTTGCGGTCGCGGGCAATCCATGCTGAATTTCAGCCAATAATCTTCGTTCTAATTCACTTAAAGCCATTGCCATAATTGAGAAACCCCAGGCATTCTAAAGTTTTGCATTACTCCAAATAACGGAAATCGAACCATAATCATACCAGATTTGAGAAAAAAAATCAACCCATATCGCGGTTATTAATATT
>JAIPFN010000161.1 GCA_021736615.1 Phycisphaerae bacterium
AGCGTTCACGGAGTTTTTTGACAGGATGACAGGATAAAAGATAGATTAAAAAATGTCAGTGGGTGTTTTTGATCACAGGCTTACAACTTTTGGCAGGTTTGTGTGTTTTGCTTTTTTAAAAAAGGAGCAAAAATCAAGAAGGAAGATTTTATAATCATTCTATTGTCCTGTCAAAAACGAGAGCTTAGAGTGATTAACAGGAAAAAAGCGTGAACGGTTACGCTCAAGTTAATAATCCGGTTTCCGGCAGGGCATGACTGGCTGAGCAATTTTAAGAATGCGTCGTAATTGAAAGTTAAGTAAATGCTTGATATAAACTCAAGTTTAAAATCCAGTACTTCCGCTTTAATGCAGGAGTATCATGCGATTACTAATAACATCGCAAACGCAAACACAGCGGGATTTAAGAGAAGGGCAAGTTCCTTTTCCGGTAAACTTGCAGAGCAGACCGGAATGCTTGGTTCCGGGAAGGATTCAGGCGGGGGAGTGAAATTTAAGACAGAAATAGACTTTACGCAGGGAAGCCTGGATCATACTGAAAGACCGCTGGACCTGGCGATCAAAGGCGAGGGCTTCTTTGTTGTAGAAAGCCCGGATAAGACAGAATATACGCGAAACGGACAGTTTGGCCGCAACAATAACGGTCAGATCATAGACTATCAGGGCCGATTGATAGCAGGTGAAAGCGGGCCGATCACGATTCCTGCCGGAATCAGCGACTCGCAACTGGTGATAACCGGCGACGGTGCCGTAATGGCGGCGGGAGTGAATATCGGCAAAATACGTATGGTTGAGTTCGGCGAAGATTTACCAAAGCTAATGCCTGCCGGGGATAACTGCTTTGTAGCTCCGAAAGATGTAAAAGCGGCGACGGCAGTGAAATCAAGTGTAGAGCAGGGTTATCGAGAGTCATCAAATGTAGACAGCATAAGAGAGACGATTAATCTCATTACGGTCAGCAGGATGTATGAAGCGAGCATGAAAGTAATGACCAAAAAAAGTGACAGCGAAAAATCGATATTAGACGTGGCAATGGGATAGGACTGAAACTGGCCTTATGGGCAGTTTAAATTACGAATTACGAATTACGAATTACGAATTATAAATTACGAATTATGGATTCGGCCTTTGGGCTGAGGCTATTATTATTAAAGAACAGGAGCATTTATGTTACGAGCATTTTCGACAGCAGCGACGGGTATGAGTGCGCAGCAGAAGATGGTTGATACAATCGCCAATAACCTCGCGAATATCAATACCAACGGTTTCAAGAGAAGGCAGGCGGTATTCGAGGATCTTCTCTATGTAAAGCTTAAACAAGCGGGCAGAGAAGTTTCCTCCGGTATTACGGCACCTGCCGAAGTTGAGATCGGCAGCGGTGTCAAGTTTGCCGCGACGGCGAAGGTCTTTACGCCGGGTGAGATGGAAAATACCGGCAGGAACAGTGACATGGCGATAATGGGTGACGGGTTTTTTGAGGTTACGCTTCCAGGCGGCGAATCCAGATATACGCGTGACGGAGCATTCTTTAAAAATGCCGACGGAGAGTTGGTTACAGCATCTGGATATGCTGTTGAGCCTGCGATAACAATACCCCAGGATGCTTCAGATTTCGGCGTAGGTCCGGATGGGACAGTTACAGCTATGGTCAGTGGGGTTGCAACGAATCTAGGACAAATTCAGATAGTGAAATTTCCCAATGCCGAAGGTCTCAGTGCCGAGGGTGGAAACCTTTACTCTGAAACCGAATCAAGCGGTGCGGCCCTTATAGGAACAGCCGGCGAAAACGGCTATGGGACGATACAGGGCGGTATGCTTGAAAAGTCTAACGTCCAGATGGTTTCGGAACTGGTAAATCTTATTACCGCACAGAGAGCATACGAAATTAATTCGCGAGCGATCAAAACAGGCGACGGAATGCTGCAAACCGCTAACCAGTTAATAAGGTAACATTATTCAAAATGACCGGGCGGCCATTTTGAGAATTATAAATTACGAATTACGAATTACGAATTTAGGTTTCGGCCTTATGGCCGAGACAGTTTATCAAAATTTACTGTGTGGATTTTATTTGTATTGGTTCACGTTAATCTTTAGATCATTTTTGGTCAGTTTAACAAGGCAGGATGAAATGAAAGCAAAAATATTAAAGTTGGTTCTTATTACGGCGGTTTGCCTGGTGACACAGGCCGGTAGAGGCGGCGAACTTAAATTGTATCTTCCAAGGGAAGTCAATATAGCCGATGAGTCGATTTGTCTCGGTGGTTTCGCGATATTGCGTGGAAGCCCGGAAGATATTGCAAAAGCGTCCGGAGTTTCTTTAGGGAGGTTTTCTGTTGCCGGTCAGAAGATAACGATAACTCGCAGAACAATTTTAAGCAGGCTTTCGGCAAACGAGATCGCTTCGACGGATGTCAGTTTCAGCGGCGCAAATGAGGTAGTTGTCGGTCGTAAGGAATTGATAATATCCGAAAATGATATCGCGGCAAATGCGAGCGAGTTTCTCAAGAAAAATAAAACAGATTCATCGGTTGCTTCTTATGAAATTTTGCGTAACTGCAGGAAGATCGTCTTGCCGGCTCAGAAGGGAAAAATAACTTTTTCTCCCCGGCTGAACAAAAGGTCTTCAGAGTCACAGGTGATTGTAGACGTAGACGTTATGCTCGACGGTAAGAAAGTGGGCGACGATCAAGTGGTATACAGCCCTGTGTACAATCGGCGCGTGGTCGTCGCTGCTACAGATGTGGCGCAAGGGACCGTTCTAAGTTCCGACAACATAAAGGTCGAAACGGTGACGAGCAAGTATCCCGAGCCAAAAGGATTTAATCTGCCTGTCGGACTCGTTGCCAGAAGAAATATTGAGAGCGGTCAGGAGATTCGAAATACGTTACTTACGCAGCCAAAGCCGGAAATATTGATCAAAAGAAATGCTTTAGTGGTGATAAAGATCGATACGCTGGCGATTTTGTTAACAGCCAAAGGAACGGCACTGAGCGAAGGGGTCTTTGGTGAGATGATAAAGGTTAAGAATATTGACTCTAACAAGATCATAATTTGCAAGGTGAATTATGATGGAACTGTTTCGCCGGCAATATAATTTCTTATAAGAAATCCAAATGCGAATTTCAATAGCTTGCGGAAGGCATAATTATGAATAGAAAAAAAACAGCGTTATTAATGTTATTCGTACTGACAGCGGTCATAAACGTTCAATTTGTCGCCGCAGGATCTATATTTTCCAAAGGAGGCAGTGTTAGCAAACCGCTTATCGGTGATGACACCGCGAAAAAAGTCGGCGATATCCTGACGATCCTTATAAGCGAAGTTACCGCGATCGAAAGCAAGCTTGATAGAAAACTTGAAAAGTCAACAAGTCGAAGCGCAACATTTGACGGAAAACTCGGCATCGAGCACAAGCTGATTCCGGACAATCTTAACCTGCCGTCGTTTAACGTATCCGATGCGACAAGCTCCAGCAATAAGCTTGACGGGAAATCAGAATTTAAAGACGAACGCGAAGTCACCGACAGGGTGAGCGTGATAGTAGAAGATGTTCAACCCAACGGCTACCTGGTGGTGATTGGCAAGATTCAGCGAAAGGTTGCCGACGACAAACAGACAATTAACCTTAGCGGTATAGTACGGCCAAGCGATATAAAATTTGACAATACAGTGAAAAGTGAACAGGTTGCCAATTTTCACATGGTGATTGACAATGACGGTGTAAGCGAGACGTACAGCAAGGTCGGCTGGATAGGGAAAATACTTGACTTTATCTGGCCGTTCTGATCGGTCAATGTAAGAAGTTTTAAAATGTATTAAGTCCTTATAAATGTTATTTGGAAATGATAGAGTGAAGACAATCAATAAATACAAAATAGCGGCGGTGATTATCGCGGTGTCCTTGACGGTTCAAAGCGTATCTGCCGAGCGAATTAAAGATGTTACAACCATAAAAGGGATCCGCGGGAACCCGCTTACCGGTTATGGTATAGTAGTTGGGCTAAACGATACCGGTGATAAAAGTGCTCTGTCTTCGCGGATAATCGCCAATATTCTCAGGCGTTCTAATTTGGCTATAGACCCATCGGTACTTTCTACCGGAAGTGCCGCGGTTGTTGTGGTGACAGCCGAACTCGGGCCGTTCGATACATTGGGCACAAAGATCGACGTTAGTGTTTCAACTCTTCAGGATGCAAGCAGCCTCCAGGGTGGAGAATTGCTGCCGACCGTACTTGAGGGTTTGGACGGGCAACCCTATGCGGTGGCAAGCGGTGCGATCTTTCTCGGTGGTTTTACCGCGGGTGGAAGTTCTGCTACTGCGACTAAAAACCATACGACATCGGGAAGGATACCAGGCGGAGCCAACGTTGAAAAAGAAGAACTTGCGACATTTATACAAGAGGTCGGCGGCGAAAACTTCTTTACCCTTAATCTTCGCAATAAAGATTTTTCGACGGCTGTTAATATCCAGAAATCAATTAACGAGAAATTTCCATCCAGTGCGGTCGCAAAAAACGCAGGTACTGTTGTTGTAAAGCTCCCCGCAGGAATGGAAGAAGATAAGGTTTCGGCGTTTATAGACAGCGTTACAGTGCTTGAGACAGAAGTCGATATGCCGGCGATAGTGGTTGTCAATGAAAAAACCGGTACCGTCGTTGTAGGTGAGCATGTCGGGATCAGTGCTTGCGGTGTGATGCAGGGCAGTCTTATAGTCAAGGTCAAGGAGTCGGCAGAGGTTTCGCAGCCCCAGGCTCCATTCTCAGATGCCGGCGAAACGGTCGTCGTGCCCGATACATCACTTGACATCACCGAAGAAGAAGTCCGCTTGATACCGATAGAAAAAGTTATTACCGTTACCGAACTGGCAAAGGCATTGAATTCGATAGGGGCTACGCCGAAGGATATGATAGCAATATTTAGCATGTTGAAGGTGCAGGGCGCACTTCAGGCAGAACTTATAGTACAATAAGGACACTATCTACAGTCTGTAAGTTTGGGCAAGAATAGAGTTTCGAGCAGGTCAAAAGTGCAACAGTAGATATGGTTTCGTCTTTAGCGAAACTGTTTTATGATTAATTGATAATGTGGGAATTGTATGGAAGTTGTAAATTTTTTAAATAATGCTCCAATTCAGACAGATGACGTAAAAAAAGCGTCCAAGATGTCAAAAGCGGTCGACGGAGCGGATAACGCAAAAAAAATGAAGGTCGCCAAGGAATTCGAGTCCATCCTCGTCGGTCAGATTATGAATCAGATGAAAGAGACGATCGGAGATTCTGGTTTTCTTGAGGATGGTTCGTCGAAACAAATAAAGGATATGTTCTGGAGTTTCCTGGCCGATGACGTTGGCAGCAAGGGGGGGTTTGGTTTATGGGAAAATATCTATAAGTCAATGTCTCCGGATCAGCAGGATATAAAGCCAGGCGAAGGGTCCGGCAAAGCGAGTTTAAAGATTGATCAGACAGCCTAAAAAGTAAATTTAAATGAAATCACTCTTGTCCAAGATAATGCTTTGGCCAGGAGTGCGTGCGACGGACAGCGGGCAGCGTTCGACGATGTTTGCAGATTCGGTACTGAAAACGGTTAGTTTTGCATGTTTTTTAGAGGTTTATTTGGGACAGCATGAAATGTAACCTGTTTTTGCAACTTGCAAAAGTCGCACAAAAAGCGTTGATATTAGAATTAATGACGCTGTCTAAATAGAATAGTAAATTGTCTTGGACAGCAATGAAATGAAATAATTTTAAAGAGCCGAAAATGAAAACTTTAAGTTTAGAGTTTGATAATTATGTCGACCCTCTTATCGACGTACTCGAAAAGGACATAGAGCATGTTGACTCTACTGTCGAGATGCTCGATCAACTGCGGGGTATGGTCATTAAGCGTGACGATAAAAGTCTGAATTTGCTTCTGGAAAAGGCCAGGATCAAGGCCCATAAATACGTTACCGTCGAAAATCGAAGGGAAATGATACGTAAGGAACTGGCTCGTATATGGGGATGCGAGGCGAAAGAAATGACCCTGACGAAAATAATACAGATCCTGCCGCCCGAGCGGAGCGAGCGAGTTCGGCAGACAAGAGACAAACTGGAAAGTCTTCTGGCAAGATTTAAAGCCGAGCATCTTAGCACATATATGCTTCTTTCCGAGTGCAGCCGGTTTAACGGTGAGATATTGTCTGCGCTTCTTAGCGGCAGGCGTGACGAGTCGACATACAACCGTCAGGGTTCCATGAACCGGCAAAATGAACAAAGCTTTGTGAATATGAAACTATAGCGGGATCAGACAATGGGCGACTTTTCAATTGGTATAAGCGGTATATACGCTGCTCACAGTGCGATGACGACGATAGGCAACAATATAGCGAACGTTGCCACCGAAGGTTATCATCGTCAGAGAGTCGATCTGCGTCCGAACGACCCGGAATTCGGCCATGGCGTTTATGTCGGCCAGGGCGTCAGTATTCTTGAGCCGGACCGCCTGATCGACCGATTTCTCGAAACTGCAATGCTAAAGCAAACCGCTTCCGGCGAACAGTACGTCAGGGAACTGTCAGTGCTTAAGTCTATTGAAAACACTTTTAACGATATGGGCGGGACGGGGCTAAGCAATACTATCACTGAATTTTATAACACTCTCAGACAGCTTTCTTCCGACCCGCAAAACAGTGTCGATCAGAACTCGGTAGTAAATCAGGCCTCTGTTCTGGCAAGTCAGTTCAATACTATCGGATCATATCTTGATGAAGTAGAAGATCAGATCCAAATGGAAGCGGAGAATCTTGTGGAAGAGATTAATTCGCTTTCGGCAAGCGTGGCGGAGATGAATATGCAGCTTCAGGACCTGGAAGTAAAAGGAACTGAAGGGAGTAATCTTCGCGACAAGCGCGACAAGGCGATAACCGACATTGCCAAGCTTATCGGGGTTACCACGCAAACAGTAGGTAACGGGGCACTCGTGAACGTATTTGTCGGCGGATTTCCAATAGTAATGGGAACCGTCTCGACCAACCTGGAAGTCAGTTCGGTGTCAGATTCTATGTTGGGAGTTTCGCCCGAAGGGGTCAAGAACTATGATACAAGCATCAGGGGCGGAAAACTTGGCGGGCTTATCGCCACAAAAAACGAACATCTAAGCCCGCTAAAAAGTGAATTCGACGCGTTGGCTCTGGATATTATAACGGCGATCAATAAATTTCACGTGCAGGGTGTTCCCAGTTACAACAAAGATACGTCAATGGGAGGTTCTTTTACATCTCTTGACGGTTGGGCCGTGCTAAGCGACGACCTTTCGGAAATCAATCCTCCTATATCCGATGGTACGATTAATGTGAGAATAACCGATACGGCAACCGGTGTAATAAGACGATATTCAATTGACGTCGAAAGTGCGACCGATACTATGACTTCTATGGCCGCCAAATTTGACACAATAGACGGTCTTTCGTCTTCTATCAATAATTCGTTTCTTCATATAGAGGCCGATGCCGGTTATAAATTCGATTTTATTCCAAGTCCGCTTCCTGTGTCGCCTCCGACGCTTTTCAGTTCTACTCTAAGCGGTTCATCAGTGCCGTCGGTTGACGGGATATATACCGGCAGCGGCAATCAGAATTACACTATGACGATCGTAGGTAACGCAACGGTTGGCGTTGATGCTTTTGATGTTCAGGTGCAGGACGAGGCAGTGCCCCCGAATGTGACGACGATAAATGTTGCGGCAGGCTACGTACCGGGCGATCCTATCACGACAGTCGACGGTATTGAAATAAGTTTTGCCGCCGGTACCGTGGTCGATGCCGAGACATTTACGGTTGCCGCACTCGATAGTCCGCTGGTTTCGGGAGTTTTTACGGGCGACGCAGACGAGACGTATACTTGTACTGTCGTTGGAACCGGTTCGGTGGGCGTAACAAATAATCTTTCGTTACAGATAGAAAATTCGGCAGGCCAGTTGGTCAACACCATTAATATTGGTTCAGGGTATGTTCCGTCAAGTACGTTTATCTTAGATACCAGTCAGGGCATAAAACTTCAAATGGATACCGGTGACCTGGAAGACGGACAGACTTTTGAAATTCGGGGCCTCGCCGATTCGGATACATCGGATTTTCTGGCAGTAACCGGAATTAACAGTTTCTTTATGGGGCATAACGCAACCTCGATGTCTGTTAACGAAAAGATAAAGGAATCGCCGTCATTGATTTCTGTTTCTATGGGCGTGGGTATGGCTGACAACGAAAACATAAAAAGGATTTCTCAGCTTTCCGAAGTGTCAAGGGAAAATCTCGGTTATATGTCGCATGAATCATATTACAGAACGATAGCGACAGGGCTTGCGCAGAAAATAAATGTGACAAGTTTAAATCAGGAAAATTCCGAAAACGTATTGCTGGAGTTAAAAAGTCAGCGAGACAAAGTCAGCGGAGTTGACATAAATAAAGAAGCGTCCGAACTGATGATCTACGAACAGATGTTTCAGTCTATGGCGAAGTACTTGAACCTGATAAAAGAAAGTATGGAAGAAGTGATGAATATTCTTTAGTTTTTATAAATGAAATTTTGAGCGAAATGCTCATGAATTACAATCGCCAGCTGAAAACATCAAGCTTGCTTGTTTGGTTTCTGCAGGGTTATTAGGGAGTTATTATATGAGTTTCTCATTTGATGGATTATATAGGTCTACAAGCTATGCCCTGGAGAAGCAGGCGACGGCCATGGCATTGCTGCAGGAGCAGATATCCACTGGAAGCCAGATAAACAGGACCTCGGACAATCCATCCGACGCCAATCGGATAATGTCTCTGAATTCCAATAATTCAAAGTTGTCTTACTTTACAGAAGAAATGGCAGACTTTTCGGATATGCTCGATGTGACAAGCAGTTTGCTAAGCATGATGTCGGAACAGTTGACGGATTTTGAAGGCGATCTTACCGCGGCTCTTTCGATGGGAGGCAATTATAAAGAAGCTTTAGCTTCCGGTATAGACGATCTGCTGGAGTCGCTGGTTTCACTTGCAAATACAGAAAGAAAAGGTCAGCATATTTTTGGCGGTGCAGACAGTGCTTCCAAGCCTTATGTTGTTACAAGATCGGGTGGTAAGATCACAGATGTCACTTACCAGGGAAACACCGAAGACAGGAAGATTGAAGTAGCTCCGAATGTGGAACTGTCCTCTGTTTTTGTCGGTGATAAGATGTTCAGGGAGAACGATCGCCAGCCTGTAGAATTTATTACGAATACGACCGGTGTTGCAGTAGGTACGGGGACTTCGAGTGTCGAAGGATATTTCGATATGGAAGTAACCCTGGTAGGGGCTAATTATCACCTTTCGATAGACGGAGGTCTAACCACGGTACAGGTTCCGGCAGGCGGCGAGGCAAATACGGCAGTTACCGATTCGAGGACGGGTAAAGTTCTTTTTGTAGATACGACCGGCATTACCGGCGAAGGAACGGTAACGGCAAATACTGCGGGAACTCACGATGTGTTTAACCTGCTGGTAGACATTCGCAATTTGCTTTTGTCAACAACAGATGTTAAAGAAGAGTTGGCTGAGGTAGCAAGTTCACTTTCTACGGTCCATAAGAAACTTGTAAACGGATTTGCCTTGATCGGCGGCAGATCTTCGACTTTGGGCATCATGATGGACGGATATGAAAACATTCAGTACAATTCAAAGGAAGAGATCGCCCGGCTTCAGGATGCCGATATCGCACAGGTCGCCGTTGACCTTACGCGAAGAGAAACCCTTTATCAGATGTCGATGGGAATCGCCGGTAAACTTCTGTCAACTTCACTGATGGATTTCCTGCGGTGACAATGCGGATGATTTTTATACACCTCGCTGTAAGTAAAGCATTTATTTTATCCGGCAGGGGCGAATGACAGTTCCGGCACAGTATTTGCAAGTAGTGCAATAAGTAAATTGAAATAAAAAATCAGGAGACTTTAAATGTCGATCAAAACCCAGTCAGATACATATACTAAAGGACTTAAACTCGCCGAAGAAGGTAATCATGCCGAGTCACTTGTCTATATGCAGCATCATCTGGAAGAACACCCTAATGATGCCGAGGCTCTAAGCGATACCGGCGCTGTTTTTTATTGTCTTGGGCAAACGGACCTGGCTGTCGAACATTTCAAGAAAGCCATCGACGCCGACAGCAATTACGGCCAATCATATTGGAACCTCGTTGAGGCATATCTGACCGACGGTAAAATTCAGCAGGCCGCCGAGTTATTCGACGATATGCAGCGACTTGAGATTTTAAGCCCCGATCTGATCATAAGAACTGCCAATCATTTTCTTGAGCAGTCGAACAATGGTTCGGCGATTGAAATGATGCTAAAGTCCGCCGAAGTATCCGACAGCTGGGAATTGGTTAAGCCGATGATTGAAGTAGTTAAAAGCAAAAGACCGAAAATCGCGTTCTTCGGTGTCGGGGAAACCGATGATTTCTATGAGTTTGCTGACGAAAGATTCATGACCGAATCCTTTTCATTAAAAAACTCCGAAGAACTGCCTGATATGATAAGCTGGTGCGACATCGCATGGTTTGACGGCTGCGGCGAAAATCTTCAGAGAGCGTTATCGCTGCCGAAGGTTTGCAAAATAGTAGTAAGAGAAAATTCATCCGGGGGAGATAATCTTGATTTGGAACGTGTCGATAAACTGATAAAGGACTCCCAAGGCAGAGATAACCGGTTCCTTAACGATGTCCTGCTTGAACTTGAAAAGACAATGCCTGCTCTGAAATAAACCCTATTATAAACGGAACCTGTTAAATGTTTGAAGATGATAAAACTGAGCTTAGTGTCATAAAGAATCATGACCTTTCGCAAGAGAATTTACTGGAAGATGTTCCGGATGTCTGTGAACTTGGCGATTGTTATGCCTCCGTAGGGCAGTTTGAGCAAGCGCAGGAATGCTATGACCGTGCTGCCGTAATGGATCCCGACCGAGCCGACCCGTACGTCGGTATCGGAATGATTGCACTTCAAAAGGGACGACTTGAAGAATCCATCAATGCATTTAAGGTTGCCAAAAGACTCGATGAAAATTGCGCAAAAGCCCACTGCGGTTTGGCCATTGCGTACCAGCAGGTAGGTAAGCTCAGCGACGCGTTCGATCACTTTCTCAAGTGTCTGGAACACGATACCGACAATTTGACAGCTTTGCTTGGGTTGTTCCAGACATCTTGTCTGATGGGATCTTTCTCAAAAGTCATCCATTATCTGGAAGTCTATCTTGACATGCATCCGGAAGATAAATCCGTGATGTTCTGCCTGGCAACTCTATACATGAAGGACTCCAGTCTTTTTCCTTCTAAAAAAATCCTGCTCGACATCCTCAGGGTTGATCCGCAAAATTCAGATTCGGCAAATCTTCTTGAAGAGGTCGAATATCTCATCGCTCAAAGCAAGGCGGCAAAAGGAGTAAATCATGGATAACAAAACTAACGGTTCAGGTTCAATGGCTCAGGCGTCTCTTCTTGCCGGCAGCGATGAAAAACTTGTCGCCGGTCTCGAAGACATTCTCGAAAAACAGCTTAAGCTTATGCGATCTTCGCGTGACAAAGCAGTTTTCGACCTTGCCGGTCAAACAACGGACTTTGTTAATATTATAGGAAAAAAAGAAATACTGAAAGGTGACAAGTTCGTCGCCCAGCGAAGAAATATTCAAAGACTTTTCAGTGAACTGACATTGGCAACTGCCGAAAGAAAACTTTCTGTTTCATCAGAACTGAAAGTAATCCGTAAAGGTAAAAAATCCGTTGGAGCGTATAAAAGCGAAATTTTGCCTACACATTCAAATTTACTGTAACATTGCGTGATTTATTATCGGCCTGCGGGAAAGCCTGCGCGTTCCGCCTGTAAATTACTTAAGATTTACCTCTTTGGTTCGATAAGTAATAGTAAGTCGTCTTGATTTAAACGGATTTGTAACAGTTTGAAATTTTTTTACGAGATTAAAAATGCAATTACCCGGGCTTTCAACCGGTATCGATACCGCAAATATAGTTAAGCAGCTTATGGCTGTCAGTAAGCAGAGACTGTATTCATATAAGGTGCAGAAACAAAATTATGAACAGCGAAACACGGCCCTTGAAGAGCTAAGAGCAAAAGTTAACGCATTTAGCGGTTCGTTGGCCGCACTTTCCAATGCTGAAACTCTGACATCTTTCAAAGCCACTTCAACCGACTCGGACATTCTTACAGCGACAGCGGCAACTACCGGTGTATTCGAAGGAAACCATGACATAGAGGTCAACCAGCTTGCCAACTCGGAACGCTGGGTCCATTCCGGATTTCTTTTTAAAGAATCACCAGTCGGATCTGGAACTTTTATTTATTCCTATAACCACGAGGAAGTAGTCATAAACACCGATGCGTCAACGACACTCGAAGATCTGGCCGGTCTTATCAATAACGACACGGACAATCCCGGTGTTACGGCGGCACTACTGGAATATGATAACGGCAACGACGGAGTCTTCCACCTTATGATCAGCGGTAACGATGCCGGTTCCGACTACCAGATCACCGTAAACTCCAGCACTACACAAGTACTCTCGGCAAATGCAAAATTAGAAGTTGATTCCGAAAACGCCTCACTGAGCACAAAGATAGTCGATCTGGACCAGTTCAGCGGAACTCTTATCGGTACGGAAAAGATCACCATCACGGGCACTGACAAATCAGGTGCTGCGATTACACAGAAAGATCTGGATATCACCGGGGACATGACCGTCGGCCATCTTATCGATCGTATCAACGATGCCTTTGAAGGTATTGCAAAAGCAGAATTCAAAGAAGGTAAAATCATTCTGACAGAAGACAGCGGCGGAGTAAGCCTGACAAGTATGTCGCTAAACCTTACCGG
>JAIPFN010000162.1 GCA_021736615.1 Phycisphaerae bacterium
CGGGCAGGTGAAGGTCTTCGAGAGGAGGGATGACATTGGAGATTACCCTGAAAGACAAAGCTATCGTATCCCGCTGGTAATGAGCGTTGACACGAAAACGGTGCCCGTCATCGATAGTCGTCGAAAAATCCAAATCCTTTTTATCTTCGAAGGTTTTGAATTTATCCTCACCTGTCAACGATATAACCATCCGCTTTGCTTCTTCTTCGGAAACTTCGGGCATATCCATCGCGACCAGTTCCGTATGAATACGCATTATGGGAGGCATACCGGTATTTATGTGAACGTCACTGGCCCCGTATTCAATCGACTTTGCCAGCATTTTATTAATATCAATCATCGCAATATCCTATCTATTTTCAATTCATTATTTTAATTTTTGACCGTAACTCTACTCCCGCTGAAATCCCAGCGAGTTGTCTTCACCGGCAGAACCTTCTGCCGTGTTTATTTTATCAGTTTTTTTCAGTCTCACTGCTGTCTGTGTTGACATCGTCCTTTTTTGCCCTGGTCTTTGCCTCTGCCTTTTTCGAGTCCGCTTTAACCGTAAGCTTTGCTGCCCCGTTGCCGGATTCTTCACTTACGAACCCGCTGCCCGACAAACTCTCCCTGTCGAAAACTTCCGTAACACGAAGAACTTCTTCGATAGTAGTAAGGCCCTGGGCAACCTTGAGCATACCGTCATCGAAAAGACTGTTCCTTCCGCTCCTGGCAAATGCCCGTTTCATATTATCAACCGAAGCATCTCTATTGATCGCCGCCCTTAGATTGTCGTCTACAAGCAACAGCTCGTAGATACCTAAACGACCGGCATAACCGCTGCCCCTGCATTTATCGCAGCCGACTCCGTGCATCGCTACTGCGCCGGGATCGCCGACTCCTTCAAGGTGCTTTTTCATAGCTTCGGGAACATCGTAAGGTTCCTTGCAGTAATCGCAAATCCGGCGAACGAGCCGCTGGGCAAGAACACCGTTTAAAGCCGCCGCGATCAAGTAAGGATCTACGCCTACATTAACAAGCCTGGAAATACTGCTGGGAGCATCGTTGGTATGCAGCGTAGAAAGAACCAGGTGACCGGTAAGAGCAGCTTGAACGGCTATCCGAGAAGTCTCGCCGTCGCGTATTTCACCTATCATTATAATGTCGGGGTCCTGACGAAGAAGACTTCTAAGTGCCGCGGCAAACGTCATACCTGCCTTTTCATTAACCTGCACCTGGTTACAAGACTCCAGGTCATACTCGACGGGGTCTTCGACTGTGGAAATATTCATACTCTCACCGTCCATCTGACCAAGTGCCGAATACAGCGTCGTACTCTTACCCGAACCGGTAGGGCCGGTAACAAGTAAAATACCGTGAGGAAGCGAAACCTGACGGCAGAACTGATCGAGCACTTCAGGCTCCATACCCGATTGATCGAGACCGCGCATAATGGACTGACTGTCGAGAATACGAATAACAACTTTTTCGCCGTGACTGGTGGGAAGGATCGATATACGAAGGTCTATCCCCCTGCCGCCCATGATCACGGAAATCTTGCCGTCCTGGGGAACTCTGCGTTCGGATATATCCAGATTGGACATAACCTTGATACGGGAAACGATCGCGGGGTGCATATTCGCGGGCGACTGCATCGAATCGAAAAGAACACCGTCTATGCGCATACGAATCTTTGTATATTTATCTTTAGGCTCGATGTGGATGTCACTGGCCCCTTCGTGAACGGCGTTACTTAGAAGGTAGTTGACGAACTTAATGACAGGCGAACGCCCGGCACTCATCTCAAGGTCTTCGAGATCGTCCTCCTGATCCTGAACAACTTCAATGTCGCCCATATCGTTCATGATCGCATCTACATCGTAATCGTTCTGCGTTTTGTCCAGTTCCCGGCATACGTCCTCAATGTCACGGGACCGGCAAATTACAACCTCGATCTCCTTGCCCGTTTTACGCCCGATATCATCCATTGCGAAAACATCTCCGGGCTTATCGGTCGCCACTACAAGTGCTTCACCGTTAAAAGCGACGGGCATTACGTGGTTGGCCTTAATATAGGAAAGGTCAACCTTTTCGAAAGCCCCAACATCTACGCTTTCGACGACTATGGGGCGGAACTCATGACCGAAAATCCTGGCCTTTGCCTCAAGAATATCGTCGATTCCGCAAAATTGGTTTTTAATTATGAAACGCTCAAGATCGTCGCCCCTGCCGCAATCTGAACCTCGTATTTCTTCAAGCTGGGCCTCTGTCAACCTCTCCATCTCGCCAAGAACATCGGCAACGTCTCTTATGTGAGTCGCTGCTTCTTTGGCGGGCGAATAAAGATTACTCAGACCGCGAACAAGATCGTCGGCATCCCGTCCGTCGGCATTGTTGCCGGCTACCGCGACTGTCAACTCAGACATGTCCTTGTTTTTACTAAAAGAAAGCTTCATCTAGACATCCTTAAAACCAACACACTCTCCCCGGTATTTAATTCAACATACTTCTCTGTAATACTTTTGACGGTATAATCACCGACTTGATCGCCGACATTGTAGGCTCGGCCATTTATTATACACCTCATTTGATCGCCGGAGTCCATGATACTCCAAACCGAAAGCCCTCCGTCACCGGTTCTTTTTTTGTCAATAAGATCACTGACATCAACTCCGCCAAATGAATTGTCCAGAACAAAAGGATTTCTTTTAAGGTCTTCAACAGATACCTGGTCGACTTCTGTAAGCCTTGATATGCGATCTACGATAGCATTCATTTTGCCGGTTATCGCAGCCTTGGATCCGGACAATTTCTGGATCGCACTTTCTATCTTCAGGTCGTCCTGGGAAGGAGCAGCCTGGGCCTGGGAAGGACCGATCTTTTTGATCATCAGAAACAGCGATGCTGCCCCGACCAGAAATACCACGCCAAGAATGATCGTACTGCATTTAACCTTCTTGCCGGAGGACGAAGGGACCAAAAAGTCCTCGCTGTGTGCCTCGTCGCGACCGCCGGCGTCAGCTAAGGTCGCAGTTAAACTGGTTCCATAAACTGCTTGACTGGTTCCGTGAACTGCTTGACCGGCTCCATGAACTGCTTGACTGTTCCCCTGAGTTTCCTGACTGGTTTCCTGAGCCGCCTGGGCGGTTTCCCCGGATGAGGAAAGATTGCCGGACGAGGTGTTTGCCTGCGTGAGGTTATCTTGACCTTCTTCATCTTTCATAAATGACATCATCGATTAACTCCATTTCAAAATATAATTCTACCTTCAACTTTTTTCAGTTCCGGCGATACCGGCCTGCTCTTTGAATACTCAGGCACTGGCGTTCTGGAAAAATATACTTATTGTAAAATTGGCGTTCATTACCCCTTCTTTTTTGGCGTCCCTCTTGATAGTCATTTCACGAATCTTGGTTATACGATCCAGTTTCTCAAGCGACAGCAAAAACGAATAGTAAGACTCGAAATTACCGTCAAGTTCCATCTTGATAGGCTGCTCGATATAACCGTTGTTAAACTTCTGTTTTAGCGTTCGGATGGTCTTGGGAACAAGCCCGTTGGATTGAGCGATCAAAGTAACATCCTGAAGAACGGTATGGATATCCTTTTGGGGAGGCAGTTTGCTCTCGAGGATGCCTATACTTGACTCAAGCCTTGCAAGCTGAGTATTAATATCCTCAAAGACGGTAGGTGCCGTCTCAAGCTCGCGAAGTTTCCTGGACTTTTGCTCCAACTGTTCTTGCTGCAAAGCAAGTTGGCGATTGGCGGGCTTGATCATATAAACATATGATGAATAAGTCATGCCAATTATAATAACAAAAAATATGAGTTTGCGTATGTTACCGTTCATAACTATTGTCCTAACCTTTTAAAATAAAATAGCCTCGGCCATCAGACCGAATCTTCAATTCGTAATTCGTAATTTGCTTGTCAAACCGTCACCAGATTAATTTGAGACATTAACCTGTGATACTTTAGCGCCTTTTTCACGAATAGAGGCAATGTCTTCTTTAGTAACTTTGACATCCCTTTTAAGCATCACTTTCAATTTGAAATGACGAGACTCAATATCTTTGACCTTAACCTGTTTTGATTCGATAAGATTAACGCTTCCGACAAGGAAAGATTTGTCCAATGCCGCGATATAACCGGCAACTTCGATGTCATCGCGAGCGATTCCGGAAAGTGCGATCTGGGTTTCGGTTACTATTTTTACAGGAGCTGCTTTCTTCTTATTTGCCGCCTCCTTAGCCTTATCAAACTGCGTCTTAGCCTTGGGCGTTTTATCCTGAACTTTTATCTCTTTGTCGTCAATACTGACATCGGCCAGAGAAACCCCGTCGGGAAGATTATTGGTAAGGGTGGCAAGAATAAGGCTTTTACCGACAAGGTCGGGAAGTTCGGCGGTAATAAGAGCTGTCTTCATCATCGCTTTGCCTTTGGCTTCGAGCTCATCGAGCAGTTTTATCTGCTCATGGGCCTTATACAAACGTTCGTCCAGTGCGGCAACTTCGGCATCGACTTTAGACTGACGCATCTTAAGTAAAGAAAAAGTCAGCCCTATACCGACCAGAACCGCCAGTAGCAATGCAAGAGACATCAAATTAGCCCTGTTCGATTCACGCTGCTGAATATATTCGTCGGGTACAAAATCAACTTTACTCATAATAAATCCTATATTAAAATCCAGTTTTCAGATCCGGGTATTTTCCGGTAAAACAACTAAAAATTCTATAAACTTGAAAGGCTAAGCCCAAAGGCGATAGACCAGTCTATCTGGCGGCCTTGACGGTCAACGGATATATCACTGCTGCAACCGGCATCGACGGCCGCAAGGACATCGCCTATCTGGGCGGGAATCTGTAAGCGCTCGGCAAGTTTTGAAACTTCTGCGCAAATGGCCTCGTCGACACTGCGTCCGGTGAAAAACACTAGCCTTGAGACCTGAAGGCTGCTTGAGAAAGACCCGAAATACCTGCAGCACGCCTCTGCTTCCAAGACAAACTTTGCCGAGGACTCATGGGAACTTAAATGCCTGGAACCGAAAGGTATTATGCGGGCAAAAAGAAGATCCGCCTCTTTGGCAATGACTATCTTGCTGTGGTTGACATCTACGTCGATAAGCATCGATACAACATCGGCGTCTGACTGGCGTTTGCCAAAGAACTTAGCGTAACTGGTCGCCATCGCCAAAGGCCATACACTGATACCTCTTACCTCAAGACCGGCCTTTTCGTATATCGCAAGCTGCCTGTTGACTATCTCTCGCTCTGCCGCCATAACGACAACGTCTGTTTCTCCGCCGTTTTCACTACTGCCGGCGACGATATAATTGATCATCGCATCGGAGGAGTTAAAAGGCAGTTTGTTTGCAATGATCTTAAAAGCAGCTTCTTGAAGACCCGCATCGCCGGCAGCACATTTAACTCTGATATGATCGACGAAAATATCTTCGGAAGGTATCGATGCGACAATACCCTTGCCGCTAAATCCGCCGCGTGAGAATATCTTCTTAGCGGTATCTACAACCCACCTCTGCCAGTCGCCGCTTCCGAACTTGATCCCTTCGGGACAGGCCTCGATCACCGCGGCGTTGAGGTACAAACCTTTATCTTTGACACCCAACTGTGCCACCTTGAGGTAATCGCTGCTAAGCTCTATACCTGCAGGATAAATGGTTTTTTTGGCTAAACCCATCATAAGTTTAGTACGTCCTTATTTGCAAAAAACAAAAATCAGCGATAAAATCCGCTTGGAACGCACTCTGATCACAGAATCGTCCAATCTTAAAATCGTCAATGCAAGCCTTAGACATTATGGACTGCTTTTTACTACTAGCCCCCATAAAGTCGTACTTATAATTAAAACCTAAGAAACGCAGGCCCCCGGGTCAAATCGAACCTGAACCAATTTAACAATTCCTTTACGCCCTATAACAACATGCAAAACTGGCGCAGCAGAGAGCATCTAAGGCCCTATAAAAAATGTGTAAAAATAAAAATGAAATGAAAATCCGGGGGTAAAATAACAAATATCGGCAATCAGAAACAGCCCCCCCATCCAAGGTCCTATAACCAAAGAAACCTAAGCCGTTCCAATCTTGTAAATTAAACAAGCCTCGGCCATCTGGCCGAATCCTCAATTATACATTATACAATATGGAACATCCCGGCTTTACGTCGGGAATCATTATACATTCCGAACTGGCCAAAGGTCAGTTCGGATATTCCGCCTTCGGTTCCCTGCTCATCAGTTCGCCTATTGCCTCCGGGACGCTCTTTTCACCCTTGATAACGGAGTTTACAGCTTCTGCGATGGGCATTTCGACGGAATATTTATTGGCGAGGACCAGCACCGATTCACAGGTCGCAGCGCCTTCGACAACGCTCTTTGTCGCTCCAAGTGCTTCTTCGGAGGTCGCTCCCCGCCCGATTCTTTCACCGAACGAGCGGTTTCTGCCCTTCGGCGAGATACATGTCGTTACCAGGTCGCCAAGCCCGCTAAGCCCGGAGAAGGTCTTTTCCTTCGCCCCCATCGCAAGTCCAAGCCGTTCGATCTCGGCGAGGCCTCTGGTTAACAGTGCAGCCTTGGCATTGTTGCCTGCGCCTACACCGTCGATAATACCGGCGGCGATGGCAATAACATTCTTAACCGCCCCGGAAAGCTCGACGCCTATGATGTCGTCGTTGGTGTATACCCTGAAATAAGTATTGTTGAATGTCTCCTGAACGGATTGTGCAAGCTGATCATCGCTGCTAGCCGTGCACGCCGTCGCCGGAAGATGGGCAATTATTTCATCGGCGATGTTTGGCCCGGAAAGAGCTGCTACCTTATGACCGGCGCCCAGAACCTCTGTGATTATCTCGCTGGGACGCAGCAAAGTCCCCTTCTCGATGCCCTTGGTAATACTGACAATGGGGATTCCGGCAGGGAGTTTGTCTTTTAGACGCTGCCATACACCGCGCGTAAACTGACACGGAACCGCTGAAAGCACCATATCACTACCTTCAAACGCCTTAGCGTCGTCAGCCTCGAAGAGCAGACTTTCCGGAAGCTTATAGCCCGGCAGAAAGATAGTATTCTCGCGTTTAGCCGCGATCTGCCCCAGCTGCGCAGCATCGTGGCCCCACATAGTCACCCGGACACCATTTTCGCAAAGGATAGCCGCACAAACACTACCCATAGCACCGTCACCAATTACTGTAATTTGTTTAAACATGCCCAAAATCTAACAAAATCCCCAAAATTTGCAACAAAAAAACAAGAACCTGAACGTAATGTCGGCATCCTGCCGACATTTGATGTTGGCTAGAAGCCAACATCACGCCTGCCACGCCAAAATCGGGTTTTGAATTTCGGGTTTGCCCCCCTACCCATCATACCAAACCCGGATAAACTGATGCCAGGTGCAGGACGTTTCTCCGCCTACCCTGAGATCGACATCCTTAGTCCCATCCTCTCTCCAAATCTGTGGAAGCACAACAGTCTCGATATTAACAACATCGATATCGTTCTGATCAATCCACTCATTAGCCCTGACCAAAGCAGCCTCAAAACTCTCAAACTCTCGACCAAAAAAACCACTCTTAATAATCTGCGGAGCAAAATCCTCAAATCGCATCATAAAAACCTCACTAAAATATATCCCGTAAGATGGGCTGTGCCAATGCTGTTAACTTTTAGTTTCATCTTTCGATAGATAGCCATTATCTACTTCATCTAGCTTGGCTAAAAATTCTATATCCAATTTATTGTTCAGAGCCATCCTCAATTTTCGGATTTCATTAGAAAGCTCTTTAATGTGTACTTCAATATCTTCCTCCTCTTCTTCAATTTGTTCACCTACGAACCATGAAGCCACAAACCCGGCAAAAGTACCAAATAAACCCACACCAGTAATCATTAACGCAACTGCGATCACCCTTCCTTCGGTAGTTATTGGAAAATGGTCACCGTACCCAACAGTAGTAATAGTCACAAGACTCCACCAAATTGCGTCTCCAGCAGTTTTAATATTACCGCCTCCAGACCTTTCAACTTCCAATATTGCAATAGAGGAAATTATCAACATCATTATTGAAATAAAAACAACCGAAGAAAAAGCTCCTCTGGCTCTATTTCTGAACCAAAATTGCATTAGCAGTTTCGCTGACCTCACTCCTCTTAATAACCTTAAAACCCTTACGGCACGAAACGCTCTACCCCATCTCAAAACCCCAACCATAGGGATACTTGAAACAAAATCTACCCAGCCCCATTTAAGATATTCCTTTTTATTGCCAGCAGTACCTAAGTTCCAAAAAAATTCACCCAAAAAAACAAAACAAATAGCCGTATCGATAATATTCAGCAAACTGGAAGTTTCATCATCAAGTTCTACAACAACCTCAACAGCCATAGCCCCCAGAACATAGATACACAGAATCAGCATTATAAACTGAAACATCCCAACCGTTTTTTTCTCAGAAACCATTAAACTCCTTTCGCCTTACGCCACCTCAATCCCATCCGGGCAAATTTTTCGCAGTCCGGGCAGTTGGCTTTTTCCTATTTTTGCTTTTATCACTACATCGCTGTCTTCGTATTCTTCGCTTTGTATTTCTGTGTGTGCCCGCAGGAAGCTTAGCACCCTGCCGTCGCCTGCGTGGCATCTTACTGTAATATCGGCATCGCCGCCCTTGTATTTGGCCAGCACGGCGCCGGCGACCTTATCCATATTCAGGCCCGTCTTTGCCGATACGCAAATCGCCTCCGGGTAGATGGTCTGCAAAGATTCGACGTCGATCATACTGGACACCGCGTCGGATTTGTTTAGCAGTATCAGCATGTCCTTATCATCGCAGCCGATCTCTTTGAGCACCTTTTCGACGCTTGCGATCTGTTCAAACACCTCCTCGCTGGAAACGTCAATCACATGCAAAAGCAGATCGGCGTTGACGGCCTCTTCAAGCGTAGCCTTAAACGACTCGACAAGCTGATGCGGCAGATGGCTGACGAAACCTACCGTATCGCTAAGCAGCACTTCCGAGCCGCCTTCGATCTGCCACTTCTTAGTCCGCGTATCGAGCGTCGCAAAAAGCTGGTCCTTGACATACACCCCAGCATCGGTAATCGCATTCATAAGCGTGCTCTTGCCGGCATTGGTGTAACCGACCAGGCTGACCTTATAAAGCCCCTTGCGGCCGCCGATCTCGCGAAGTTTGCGTTTGTCGATAGTTTCAAGCTCACGCTTTAGCTCGGCGATGCGTTTATTGACCAGCCGCTTGTCGATCTCCAGCTGCTTTTCACCGGTACCGCGAGTACCCACACCGCCCGAAGCCGATCCGCCCGCAACACGGTCCAAATGCGACCACATGCGCGTAAGCCTCGGGTATGTGTATTCCAGCTGGGCAAGTTCGACCTGCAACTTGGCCTGACGAGTGCGGGCGCGCGTGGCAAATATATCCAGGATAAGCTCGCTGCGGTCGATGACCTTAACTTCGATTATCTTTTCAAGCTCGCGTATCTGCCCCGGCGAAAGATCGTTATCGAATATCACCACGTCGGCATTGAAACGCTCGACCCGATCCCAGAGCATCTTCGCCTTGCCCGAGCCGATATACGTCGATGCCTTGATCTTGTAGACCTTCTGGATAAAACGGTCGACAACCTCTGCGCCCGCACTTTCGACGAGCGAGGCAAGCTCGGCAAGATTATCATCTTTCCGCCCGTCCTCGGCTAGCCGGCCCATAAGCCGGGCACCGACAAGGATGGCACGTTCTTTATCGACTTCTAATTTTTCTCTAAAATCTTCCAATTAAAATCACACCCTTTATTAATACGAATATTAGTAAAGCGAGAGAGTATAACAAAACCGCCAAAATTCATCAATTTAATTTACAGCGAAGCGGCAACAAAGAATTTAACGAGGCGAACAACCGGACTTTGCCTGTCCAAATCAATGAAAAAGTTTACCAAAGTTTACCGTTTTTTTACCGGTTCGCAGTTGCTATTATTTGTTTGTCCGGTATATCTACTAATTGCCGCGAAGAAAAATACTTAAATTGAAATTTTTTTTATTCCCTCCAAGCAGCAACAAAACACCATAAATACTTACTCGTCAAGTACTTACAGCCGAGAGCCGCCATTGCACAGTGAAAACAGCATCTCTGGGAGTTAATTTAGGCAATTTTTCCTTGACAAAACATGTTGAAATCGTTATTTTTAGTACTATCGATGTGGTCTCTATATATAAGGCCAATGCTGAAATTAAAAAATTGGGTGTTGAATTGGGTTGGGTGCCTGATGAAAATCCCTATGAGTTTTTTCTAAGTTAGGAGTAAGTATGATGAACAAGAATGTAATTTCAACAGTTATCGCAATCATCGCTTTAGCAACTGTCTCGGCTTATGCCGGACTTGATACCGGTCTCGTCGAGTACTGGGCATTTGATGGCGACTCTAGCGCAGCAGTAACCGCCGCCCACGCCGGAACACTTACAACGACCGGTACCGGCAGCGGCACATTCGTAACCGGTAAGTTCGGTCAGGCCATCGATCTTGAAAGCAGCACCGACAACCAGGCTTATGTAGTAGTCGGCGGTGACGAAAGCGATTTCGATTTTGTAGGCGGCAGCATGAGCATCTCACTATGGTACACAACCGAGTCGCTCTACGTAGGTTACCAGACACTCGTAGCCAAAGGTGAAGGCGGCGGTTGGAGACTGGCCAGAAGAGGCACCACCGCCAACCTGGTTCAGTTCGCAGGCCCCGGTTCAATCATCATAGACGGAGAGACCGATCAGCAGGACGGCAGCTGGCACCATGCGGTAGCAACTGTTGATGCTTCAACAGGCACCACCAGCCTCTACATTGACGGGGTTCTTAAAGGAACCGGCTCTGGAACCATTGGAGACAGGTCCAACGCGATGCAGATCGGCGGCAACCCTGATGCACCAAACAGGTCCTGGGCCGGCAACTTTGATGACGTCGCAGTCTGGAGTCGCGCCCTTTCAGTCGACGAAGTAACTGCTATCTGGAATAACGGAACTGGTGCCAGCGTATCAAGCCTCATTCCAGAGCCTGCAACTTTGGCTATTCTTGGCTTGGGCGGGCTGGGACTTCTGCGTCGCAGACGTGCATAATCACATAGACAGAAAAGTAAGAAAAAAATATCACGGGGTGGCCTGCTAAACAGGTCGCCCCGTTTTTTATGCGCGATTGACAGAAAACACCATTTTTTGGGGAGGTTTGACTATGTGGAAATTGCCGAAATTGCTTAAAGGTAGATTTTCAGGCGAAAACCGCCGATCCCCCTGAACCACGAATGCTCCACTATTAACACGAAATTTTCATTAATAATTAGTACCTATTAGTGGCTCTAAAGGAACATAATAATTAATAAATGATCGCGCTTAACTGCTGGAGCATTGCCGCTGCTTCCTCGAAGTTATCCGGGTCAGTCAGTACCTCATCGAAACCTTTGCCAATCAGTGCCGCGGCCTCGTTTTCACCGAGATTTTCGGCTATGGCGATGACTTTACCACCTTCAAGCTCGGGATTTGAGCGGATGTATTTGCAAACCTGTCCGGCGTCGATGTCCTGGGCCATGAGATTTATCATAATAATATGAGGTATGATCTTCTGGGCCAGCAGGCCGGCATCAAAACTGTTAGAGGCAGTGTGGACCTGATAGTTCTTCTTTTCCTGGAAGTACTCGGCCATCCTTTCAGAATATTCCCAGTCAGTGTCGATGATGAGGATACGCATCTGCCCGATCTCAAGTTCGTCGGTTGGGATATCATGGGCCTTCATAAAACGCACAAGCTCATTGGTGGGTATACGCCTGTCCTTTGAACCGGGTATACGATACCCTTTAAGCTGACCCGAGTCGAACCACTTGGTTACTGTCCGCGGGGCAACATTGCATATCTGGGCAACCTGACCTGTCGTCAAAACATCTTTTCGTTTCTGCATATTATTACACCTGTATATCCTGCCCGAATATCGAGCATACATAATTATACGTCCGTGTGTTATGGCCCCCCAAACCTCTGAGGCTAACGAGCAACTTCTTATCAACCTTTCGGCAAAAAAATAACCCCGGACAACAAAACTTTTTAAAACATACGTTTATTGACTAATAACACGGTAAGGATTTATCCGATGGTCCGATATTATCCCATTATCACATCGGTTTGTAGACTTATATGGTTACCCCTGAATAACTATCCTGGGTTTGCAATTTTGAAGATTTTGCTGTTTTTCATAAAGCCGGTAACCTTTTTTCTTGACAAAATTTTAAAAAAAGCAATAATGTATTGATTGATAACCGAAATAAAAGGCGTGAATCCCATTTTGCGAACAATTGACTATTGTAATCGTACTCTGGGTAAAGCCGGTTTAGCCCTTCTGGGCAAAAAGGCAGTAAAGCTATTAAGGACACTGATGGCACAAGGAAAGGGCGAAAGGCGCAAAAGCGTCAAGTCCAATTTTCCGACTGCATCGGTGATTATGGTCACTTGAAACTGATGAATATAAAAATTGCGATACAGGAGTCCAAGAGTAGAGGAATGAAGACATTGTCAGAAAACCTTAGTTTTAGCCCTGACAGAGCTATATAAACAGCAAAGAATAACTCTGTTTGTGCGGAATCTGCGCTCCTGATATACGCATTTAAATAAAGATTTTTCAGTATAATTACCATTTCTTATTAAGCATTTCCTGCTTTTGACCGGGAAAAATTTGCGCGATTAACACTGACCAAGCTTAATATAGAAAGGTAACAAAAATGGGTATATTACTAGCCGGAGCAACCGAAATCGCAATAGGCGGTGTCGGACTGGTGATCGGATTTGGAGTCGCTTATCTATTGC
>JAIPFN010000163.1 GCA_021736615.1 Phycisphaerae bacterium
CGCAGGGGAATCGGGATCAAGGAGGAAAATCTTTGGCTTCTTGAGGCGATGGAATCAATGTCCCAAGGGGGGCGGTGTGCGGGGATGGAGGTCCTTGAACGGGATGCGGGGCACGCGGCCGAAAGCTCCACCCTCAATACCGGGGCGAAAGAAACGCTTGACGAGCTTAACAGGTCTTCAATACCCGTCGGAATACTCACTCGCAATAAAAGAAGCAATGTAATAGTCGTGGAAAAAAAGCACGGCTTGCATTTTGACGCGATCTGCGCCCGCGAAGACGGGCCTGTAAAACCGGACGCTTTCGGTGTGCTGTACCTTTGCAAATTATTCGGCTGCCAACCGGCCGAGTCACTGGTCGTCGGAGATTTCGTCCATGACCTGATGAGCGCAAAAGCAGCCGGAGCGATAAGCGTCCTGATTAAAACGCATCAAAACGCCGATGATTTTAAAGAATATGCAGATTTTTCAATACCCACACTTGACACGGTACTGCAAATAATCGATGATATTAACTCAAAATAAAGGATTAAAACTATGAAACGAATAATATCGATCACAGTATTGACGCTGGTAATTACTGCTGCATTTTGCCAGGGAGATACTTGCTGCGCCGCTACGTCAAAAAAAGAAAAGCCCCCCGCCGCCGAGCCTCTTAGTAAGATTGATGAGATACTGCAAAAGCTAAACGCACAAAATACCAAAATAAAGACCTACGAGGCGAAGATCGATTACCTCTTCATCCAGGATCCCGAGTTGCTCGATTCTAGAATAATTAGAACCGGCAATCTTTACTATAAAAAATTCGATAAGGCTTCAAAACTGATCATAAAGTTCGATACGTTCAAGCAGGACGAGGAAAAAAACGAAAAACGAAAAGAAGAATATTTCTTCGACGGTGTATGGCTAACGGTCGTCGATTATAAGAATAAAACCGTAAATTCCTATCAAAAGGCCAAAATTGACAAACCTGTAGATGCTTTTGAGCTTATAGGAAGAGATTTTCCGATGATCGGCTTTAGCAACAAGGAGGATCTTAGGAAAAACTTTGACATCACGATCGTCGAGCAGGACAAAGATGCCAAAGATCAGCAGGTAAGGCTCAAACTGGTCGTCAAAAACGGCTCTCCGTACGAAAAAAGCTACTCTTCAGTCGATTTCCGTATCGATAAAAAGACATTTTTACCGGCAAGAATTATCACAACCTCAAAAGAAGGCGACATATACGACATTAAACTTCATCATTCAAAAATCAATAAAAATTTAAAAGATTCCATTTTTAAGCTTGAAACACCGACCGATTTCAGGGAAAATAAGCATCCTATTAAGAAATAACGCTAATTTTTGAGGGCAAAATGGCAAACGGACTTGTAGTTTATTATTCAAGAAGCGGTAATACCCGACAGATGGCCGAGACCATCGCCGAATCCATGAACAGCGAAGGCGTTGATACAAAATGCAAAAGCGTCACAGATACGTCGGTAGACGATCTTATGGCCGCTGATGCTGTCGTTGTCGGTTCTCCTACCTATTATGGGCACATGGCCGCACCATTGGCCAAACTTTTTGACGATTCTGTGAGCAAACACGGCAAATTGGACGGTAAAATAGGAGCCGCTTTCAGCAGTTCAGCAAATATCGGCGGCGGAAACGAACTTACGATACTAAATATATTACATGCCCTTATTACTCACGGCATGATTGTGCAGGGTGACCCGCAAGGCGACCATTACGGTCCTGTATCGGTCGGTAAACCCGACGACAGAGTAATTGACCAGTGCAGGCGAAGAGGTAAAAGAATCGCTGAACTGACGAAAAAGCACTTTTCCTAGTCAATCAAGTTTTTTGATTGAAAAAAACTAATAAATGGGATTTTTTTTGGTTTGACAATCGGGTTAGCTATCGTTAAGCTTTCCCGTCTTGGTACTGAAATTGTAATTTAAATCTTTATTGGGAGATGTTTTCATGCAGGAATACGAAGACCTTAAAGCACTGGAAAATGAAATCGAAGCCGACATTAACAAAGCCGCCGGCGGAAATAAAGCTGCAGGAACCCGCGTTCGCAAGCAAATGCAGGATATCAAACAGGCCTCACAGGTTGTTAGAAACCGCATTCTCGAACTAAGAACTAGTCAGTAGTAACTACCGATAATCAACTCCCGCTCTGAAATATGCAACTGTGGACTGTTATGTTCATCAGGATAGTCTTTTTTTGCATATTTCAGCAGCGGGCTTCTCTTTTGATTTGTTGAGGGTATAAATGTCTTCACCGCTACTTTTTGATATTTCCGAGATCGATCTAAGTAAGGTTGAGTTCGGTATAGAAGAAATTCTCAAAGAAAATCCCCAGTCTTTTGAGATGAGCCAGCTTGACGCTGTAAACTGGTCCGATCTCGAAACGCTTCGGTGTGTCGGGTACAAAGACATCACCGAAAACGAATTCTGGATTCGCGGACACATTCCCGGCAGGCCGATCATGCCCGGCGTAATAATGGTCGAAGCAGCCGCACAATTAGCCAGTTTTTTCATGAAACGCGTTTACGGATTGACTGGTTTTATCGGTTTTTCCGGAATAGAAAAAACAAAATTCAGAGGAACAGTTGTCCCGGGTGACAGACTCTATATGCTCAGTCATATATGCAAGGTTCGCAGCCGACAGTTCAGTGCCGAGGTTGAGGGTATCGTCGACGGCAAAAAAGTTTTCGATACTATTATAACCGGAATGAGGGTATAACGCATTTATTAAGATGAAGATAAACGAAGAGCTTTTTGACGGCAGTTTGGATGTTGATCCGCAACTGGAACGTGATCAGGCTTTTTCTCATCTTGTCGCTCTGCCGGCGTGCAAAGGGGTCGTCCTTTTTGCCGATTCCGAGAACCGGCCTGTTCAACTTCTTATAGCGGCCAATATCCGCAGAACAGCACGTGCGCGTCTATACACCGAAGAAATCGACACACCGTCTAAACGTCCCGAGATCGCTTCGATTGTAAGACGTATTTTCTACGTATGCTCTTACAACGATTTTAAGGCCACACTGTCGCATTACTCAATCGCAAAAATAATCTGGCCCGGCAATTACGCCGACCTTATTACTTTTCCGAAATTAAACCTCGTAAAGATTAACCCTTTGGCAAAATGGCCCGGCTTTTCTGTCGTATCTTCTGTGCATGTCTCCAGTGATGAGATTATTTTCGGTCCGTTCCAAAGCAGAAGATCGGCTACGGAATTTGTCAATGCTTTGGAAAATGCATTCTCGCTTTGTCATCGCCCAGACCTTGCCGCAAACCCCGAAAAAGCGGCAAGCTGTCCGTATTTGCAAATGGAAAAATGCCCTGCTCCATGCGCAGGTAAGATCAGTGAAGACCAATACCGAAAACAAATTGAAAACGCCATATCCGCAGCATCGGGCAGTGTCGATCAAATCAGGTCCGACCTGCAGAAAATAATGGATCGCTATTGCGCCGAATTGGAATTTGAGCAGGCAAACCATGTCAAATATCAACTTCAGCAACTCGATCTTATTGCCGGGTATCAATACAAATGGACCGGCAGACTTAGTAATCTCGCAGTGCTGCACGTTGATCTTTCGGCAAAGGTAAAAACCAAGGGAAAACGAAAAAACGCACAAACACTAGCGACATTTCTGATCACCAAAAACGGCATTGATGAATTGGCGTCATTCGATCTTGAGGGTACCGAAAATTTCCATGGGTTTCTGTCAAAGCAGCTGGAATTTACCTCCCTGCCGGCTGCGCGTGGCGACCGCAAAACATCCTCCGAGCACCTTGCGCTTTTGTGTTCATTTCTTTATAGAAGCAAACCGGCGGGCATTTGGATAAACTGTTCGTCAAACTCACAAAAGCCTTTACCCGACGCCAACAAGCTGGAGTGGATGATAAAGAATCGCTTCGAGATCGAGTCCTGACTATACTTCTGTGTCTTTTGTCTCGTCGTTTGCGTTCAGGGCTTCTGTATCGCCGGAGTGCTTGAAGTTAAATATCACGAGCAATCCAACTGCGACGCAGAGCATACTGTCGGCTACATTGAAAGCCGGCCAGTGATGATCGCCGACATAGAAGTCCAGGAAATCCCTGACTTGTCCGTCATTGAACGCCCTGTCGTAAAGATTTCCGATTATCCCGGCAGTAAACAACGCAAGAGCCACTTCCATGACTTTATGTCGGATATTGCCTAACATGAAAATTCCGACAACGACAAACAATGCTATAATCGATACAGATAACAGCATTACTGTTCGACCGGTGGCAATGCTGAAAGCGGCGCCCTTATTTACCCGCATGACAATAGTAAAGAACCCTTCGATGACGTGGTAGACTTTATTCGGAGTCTCTTGCCAGCCTAGCCACTTGAAGACAGCAGTTTTGCTCCATAGGTCCGCAGTGACGCCGGCAATTATAATCGGCCAGAAAATAAGGTGATCGTGTAGTGAAGGGTATTTGACCTTCTTGATATAATTTCGCATCCGTGCAAGCATCTTTTTATATTTCCTTTGGGCTGAATTGTTGAACCTGCCTGTAACTGGAATTACTTACTGGCGTACTGAGTATAAAGAGTCATCAGGTCGTCCTGGTCCGGCTTGACCGACATTGATACTTTCCAGTTTTCCAGTGCTTTGAGTTTGAAGGTAGTATCCAACTGATCCAGCGTGCCCTGCTCCTGTGCTTCATTTTTGAGCTTCATGTACTTAAGCATGTAGACGACGCCGAGTCCCTTGCGTGCCATCCAGTCCTTATCGTCGATTGCAACGGCTTTTTCATAACTGTTTAAAGCAAGGTCAAGGTTATCATTATGCAGATGGAGCTGGACATACCCTAGGTATTGATACGCCGTATTGTTATTGGAGTCCTTCTCGATAGCCGAGGTAAGCAGTTCTTCGGCAACGGTATAATTTGCGGTCTTATCTTCTTGCGTAACTTTATTGGCCACCTGGTTGGTGTAAGCGACAGCTAAAGAGATCATTATTTCGGGTTTATTGCCGTCGATTTCCAGTGCTCTTTTATATGAGGCGATAGCCTCGCCCAAATTCTTTTTTACAGAGTATAGGTCACCAAGCAAAACATCTGCGTCGCCTATGTTAGAGTTGATGTCCTTTGCGCGACGACAATAGCCGAACGAAAGATCGTACTCGTTCAACTCGTAGTAGCACCGGCCTGCACCTAGGAAAACGCCATAGTCGTTTGGGTTCAGCTCGCAAGCGGAAACATACGCAGTGACTGCCCTGGGGTAATCTTCGATTATCTGGCAGACCTTACCGAGGCACGAAAAGTCCTTAAACGACCACGGGTCTATGATCGTAGCCTGTTCGTAAGAATCGGCGGCGATTACGTATTGTCTGGTAAGCTGGTAAATATCGCCTTTGAAAGAGTATGCCAGGGAAAATTTGGGAGCATATTCGACGGCGGTATTTAATTTATTGATCGCCTCTTGCCACTTTTCGATATCTTTGAGCATCATCGCATCGACATAGAGCTTTACTGCTTCGAGCTGTTTTTTATCTTCGACAAATTTATTAGTCTGCGGAGACTCATTAAAAGTTGCCCTTTGTGATTTATTTTTCGTTTCGTCACAGCCTGAAAAGGCAATTGCAGAGACAGCAGCAATTACGAAAATGATTTTACAAAATAAACGGCGATTTAACATGAAATTTTTCCTAATCAGGCTAGGCCCGAACCAAACAAGTTAACATCAAGTCCAGATCAGGCGATTAAATTTTATGACCATTTTGCGCTCAATCTAATTTGTTAGAGACTTATTAAAATTACCTTTCCCTGGTATTTGAGCGACGATAATCCTCAATCCGGCAGAGAAGCCGGTTTCAGATAATAATTATATCGGTAATTAGATTAAAAGTCAAAAATTTTAGTAATTTCGGTGATCAGCAGGCCTGATACAACGACAAGGCGATAAATAGAGTCAGATTTAAGCAGTAATAACACTTTTGCTGTTAACAGGATATAAGTATATCCCTTTGAATAATGATGTGCAAGCATTTTGTAGGCGGCAAACAAGGTTCGATGAGGGTGGAATTTTGTAAATCGGCGGCGTGGCGAAATCCGCGAAAAAGTGTACCAAAAGTTTACCGTTTAGTACCGGTTTTGAATTTGTGGAATTTTAAGTGTTCTGAATGTCTGGTGAATGCCGCGTTTCCGGAGCATTATTGAAGGCTTGGCAGCACTTTCTGCGGGGCGAACTCAAAATACCTGTAATGTCGGTTTTTTTGGTTTTTGGAGATATAGGCAAATTTTGGGTCCATTCGGGGCAATTATTGGCTGTTGCATGTTGTTTTGCTGTAATTTCCTTGTTTTTTTGATGAACTATCCTATACTGGTTGCGTGTAATTAAGCTAACCTAGTGAGAGATGAGCTATCTCATTGGCAGAACCTTTGAATCTTGTGATTTGAATTGGATAATTTTTTAATCGGCTCAATAGAAAAGAAAGAATAATTCATGGCGAACATCAAATATTTTTTAGGTGAACAAATTCCTCTTGAAATGCATAAGGTTCGAACCGTTCAGCGTTTGAACCTGGTTCCGCTTGAAAGGCGACTTGAAGCGATAAAAGAGGCCGGCAATAATACATTTCTTCTTTTCAATAAAGATATTTATCTCGATATGCTTACAGACAGCGGTGTTAATGCTATGAGCGATCAGCAGATGGCAGCTATGATGATTGTCGACGACAGTTATGCGGGATCGGCAACTTTTACACGTCTTGAGGATAAACTTTCAGACATATTCGGCATGAAGCATTTCCTGCCGGTTCATCAGGGTCGTGCTGCCGAAAATCTCCTTTCGATCTTGATGGTTGAAGAAGGTAGTATTGTTCCGATGAATTATCACTTTACAACGACTAAGGCACACGTCGGTGTTAACGGCGGAACTGTTATGGAACTCTACAAAAAAGAGGCCCTTGACATAGTCAGTGACGATCCTTTTAAAGGCGATATGGACACCGATGCTTTAAAAGCTCTTATCGCCAAAGAAGGTTCGGACAAGATCGCTTTTATTCGTATCGAAGCCGGTACAAACCTTATCGGCGGTCAGCCGGTATCCTTGGCGAACTATGAGGCAGTCAGTAAGATCGCCCGTGACAACGGTATTCCTTTTGTTGTCGATGCGAGTCTTCTTGCCGACAACCTGCATTTCATCAAAATCCGCGAAGAGGCTTGCAAGGATATGTCGATTCGCGAAATCACCAAAAGAATCGCCGATACCGCTGACATCATCTATTTTTCTGCTCGTAAACTTGGCCACGTAAGAGGCGGCGGAATAATCACTAATGACGAAGCTCTCTTTAAGAAACTTCTCGGAGTGCTTCCGCTTTATGAAGGTTTTTCGACTTATGGCGGAATGAGCGTTCGTGAGATGGAAGCTATGGTAGTTGGTCTTGAAGAGACGATGGACGAAGAGATGATCAATCAGGGTCCTGTCTTTATCGAATATATGGTTAACGAACTGGTTCGACTTGGGTTTCCGGTAATTACCCCTCCGGGCGGACTTGGAGCACATATTGACGCAATGGCATTTTTGCCGCATGTGCCGCAGGAAGAGTATCGCGCAGGTGCGTTGGCAGCAGCGTTGTATATCGCCAGCGGCGTAAGGGGAATGGAACGTGGTACTATCTCGGAAGAACGCGAAGCGGATGGCAGCGACCATCTGGCGGCTGTGGAACTTCTAAGACTTGCACTTCCTCGTCGCGTATTTACGCTGTCGCAGGTTAAGTACACAATCGACCGTATCGCGTGGCTCTGGGAAAACCGTGATCTGATCGGCGGCCTGAAGTTCTATGAAGAGCCTAAGGTACTTCGCTTCTTCTTCGGAAAACTGGAACCGACATCAGACTGGCAGGAAAAACTGGCCGCCAAGTTCAAAGAAGATTTCGGCGACAGCCTGTAAGAAATTTATTATTGATTATTTATGATTGATAATTGTTAATATTCAACCCGCCTTCTCTGTGCATCAGGGAGGCGGGTTGTTTTTTCTGCGGTACCGCTGAGCTTAATTTGCTTGAAATTGGTTTGGTTTTGGGTATAATTTGTTGTTCTGTATGTCTAAACTAATGAAATTGCATGTAATAAATGGGAAAATTTATGCCTAAAGACAAAGTTACTCTTGAACACAAACCTTACGTTATGATCATTCGTGACGGTTGGGGATATAATGGAAACGCCGACGAAGACAAGTTTAATGTGGTCAAACAGGCCAATGTGCCTGTCGATGATATGCTTATGAGGGAGTATCCCAACTGTTTGATCGAGACCAGCGGCGAAGATGTCGGTTTGCCGGCCGGGACTATGGGAAACAGTGAGGTCGGACACCAGAATATCGGTGCCGGGAGGGTTGTTTATCAGGATTCGGTTAGGATAACGGTAGCTATTCGCGACGGGGAATTCTTTGAAAATAAAGAACTTCTCAAAGCCGTCGAACATGCCAAACTTAACAAGGGTAAACTTCACCTGATGGGGCTTTGCAGTGACATCGGTGTTCATGCATTGCTCGGTCACCTTTACGGTTTGCTGGAACTTGCAAAACGTAATGACCTGACGGCTGTGTATCTTCACGCATTCACTGACGGTCGTGATTCGCCCCCTACCAGCGGAGCCGGGTATCTCGCTGGAATCGAAAAGAAGATGAGCGAGATCGGCGTCGGCGAGATCGCTTCGATCTGCGGGCGATTCTATGCAATGGACCGTGACAACCGCTGGGATCGCGTTGAGGGCGCTTACGAGTGTCTTACGCAGGGAACCGGCGGACGTGCGGCAAGTACGGCCGAGGCAATGGAAGCAAGCTATGCGAAAGACGAGACCGACGAGTTTATTAAACCTGTCTGCATTACAGGCGACGACGGCAAGCCGAAAGCAATTGTCGAAGACGGCGACAGCGTGGTGTTCTTTAACTTCCGGGGTGACCGGCCTCGTGAGATTACCCGGGCGTTCGTCGAGGGCAAGGATTTTATGGGCTTTGACAGAAAGGTTCAGCCGAAAGTCTATTTCGTGTGCATGACGCAGTACTCGGCGGACATAGACGCTCCGGTAGCTTTTGCCAAACAGAAGGCGCAGGAAAATATAGCCGGACAGTATTTCAGCGAACTTGGGCTGAAGCAGTTCAGATGCGCTGAGACGGAAAAATACGCACACGTTACGTTTTTCTTCAACGGCGGACGAGAAGAGCCTTTCAAGGGCGAAGGCAGGCAGATCGTCGCTTCGCCGAAGGTTCGCACGTATGACCTTCAGCCGGAGATGAGCGCCAACGAAGTTTGCCAGGTTGTTCTCGACAAGCTTGAAACAAACAAATACGACGTGATGATCATGAACTTTGCCAACCCTGATATGGTCGGGCACACAGGCGTTATGGAGGCTGCGATCAAAGCGGGCGAGACTGTTGACAAATGTGTCGGGAAGATTCTCGATAAGGTTAAAGAGATGGGCGGCGGAGCGGTTATCCTGGCCGATCACGGAAACTTCGAGAAAATGTGGGACTCGGCAAACAATATGCAGCACACCGCACACACGGTCGGTAAGGTGCCTTTGATAGTATTCGATGAACGCTTCAAGGGCAGGAAAATGAAAGAAGGCGGCAAACTGGCCGACGCTATACCGACTATGCTCGAGATCATGGGGCTGGATAAACCGAAAGAGATGACCGGCGAAAGCCTTATTGAGTAAACTCAATATTTATTATTTATGATTGATTATTTATAATTGAAGGATTCGGCCTTTCGGCCGAGGCTAATTATAAGAAGCAGAAAAGCCGGCAGGATGCCGACGGTACGGGATTAGTTAATGTCTAAGATAGTTGTGCTTGACGACAATATGATCAATATGATCGCTGCCGGTGAGGTTATCGAACGGCCTGCGAGCGTCGTTAAGGAACTTCTGGAAAATGCTATCGACGCCGGTGCTACGAAGATCGTTTTGAAAGTCGAAGACGGCGGGCGTAAGCTTATCTCGGTGACCGACAACGGCGGCGGGATCGACGGAGAGGATATCGAGAAAGCATTTTTACCGCATGCTACCAGTAAGCTGAAATGCCGCGAGGATCTTTTTAATATTTCGACGATGGGGTTTCGCGGCGAGGCACTGGCCAGTATTGCCCAGGTGAGCAAGACAACGCTGACGAGTCGAACGGCAGACAGTATCCAGGCGAATACTATCTCGATTGACTGCGGTGTTAAAGAGGCGGTTAGGCCGTGCAGCGGTGATGTGGGGACGACTATCGAAGTGCGGGATCTTTTTTACAAGCTGCCTGCCCGGCGGAAATTTCTGCGTACCTCCAATACCGAGATGAGTCATATCACAGAACATTTCACCCGGATCGGGCTTTCGCATTGCAATCTTGATCTTACGCTGATACATAACAATCGGCAGCTCTATAAACTTTCTGCCGGTCAAAGCCGCCGCAAACGGATCGAGGAGCTTTTCAGCACGCAGATTGCCGCGGACCTTCTGGAAACAAAAAGCAGTGAACGGGGTGTCGAGATTACCGCCCTGCTTGGCAAACCTTGCTGCTCACGCGGCAATAATAAATTCCAGTATGTATTCCTGAACAAACGCTGCATAAAGGACAAGTTTATCAGTCATGCGCTTAAAGAGGCCTACCGCGGGCTTTTAGAGCCAAACAAGCACCCGATAGTTTTTTTGTTCCTTCAAATTGACCCTGCTGATTTCGACGTTAACGTCCACCCGACAAAAACCGAGGTGCGATTTGTCAATTCAAATCTGATCCACTCGCAGGTGCTCGCTGTTATGCGCGAAAAACTGCTTAGCACCAATCTTGACGTTAAAGCAAACCTGTCGAGGCCTGTTATAGGCGTTGACGGTATCGACCAATTGCAGACGCCCGAAGCATCAAGAAAAGAACGGATCACCGCGGCCATGGGTGATTTCTTTAAGAATCATAAATCCGGCGGATCGACGCAGAAACCGCTGGGGTTTGGCGGTTCACACAGAGTGGGCGAAAACAGTGCAGGTTCATATGAAAGGATTTCTAATGCTCACTCATTCGGCGGACGCAGAACTGAAAATTTCAGCAGCCCCCCTGCCGCAACGGAGCCTATTTCTGACTTTGGCGGCGAAGATGCAGACGCAACTTCAATGCAGTTAGGCGGCGGGAATTTTTTGCAGATTCACAACAGCTATATTTTAATGCAAACCGAAGAAGGATTTGAGATCATCGATCAGCATGCACTGCATGAGCGGATTATCTATGAGGAGATGACCGGAAAATTAAACAGGGGCAAACTTGTGTCGCAGCGGATGTTGATACCGGAAACATTTGATGTAACGGATGTCCAGAGAGAGTCGATAGAGAGCAATCTGGAACTGATAGGAAAACTTGGTATTGAGCTTGAGCCCTTCGGGCCTTCGACGATGGCGATACAGTCTTTCCCTGTGATGCTCGAAAAGGTTAACCCGCTTGATTTCGTAACCGACCTGCTGGATAAACTTTGCGATAAAAACCTCGGTCTTGACGCCGAACTGCTTGTTCACGAAGTTCTGGATATGGCCGCGTGCAAAGCAGCGATCAAGGCGGGACAGCCGCTGTCGCAATCTGAAATGCGGCAATTGCTGAAAGACAAAGAGACCACCGAACGTTCGTCGAGGTGCCCGCACGGCAGGCCGACGACGATACGATTTACTATGAGCGATCTGGAAAAGCAGTTTAAGCGAACAGGATTTTAAAACACCAGATTTAGTTTGCCGGTTAAAGCCGGTTTATTATAGGACTGCCGAAAAGCGGATTTTGAAGTGACAATCCTTTAAAACCCTCACAGTTTAGCGGTTTTTCGGCAAAAAACAGCACAGTGTTCCTTTTTCTTCCATTTGTAAAATTTGCACGCTCCAAACAGCTTCTTTCTGTATTTAGGCCGTGTAACTCTTTTATTGATAGCCACTTAGGTTCGACTGATAAATGTTTTAGTGTTTTTTTTTAAGGTTGAGCTTTTTTTCTTAGGATAAAGTGCCGCTTTGGTTATAATACTGGGCTATGGTTGAATTATGGTCATAGGCCCATTGTTGTAAGTGTATATGTAAAGTAACATTACGAAAGGCTTAATTGGTGGCAAAGACAGTCAAGAAAACTTCGAAGAAGGCTACGGCAAAGAAGAAAACGGTCAAAAAGAAATCTGCGGCTAAGAAATCCGCCAAGAAGACCGTAAAGAAAGCAACTGTGAAAAAAACAGCAAAAAAAGCTGCCGTAAAGAAAACTTCCAGGAAGAAATCGTCAGTTAAGAAAGCTGCAAAGAAAAAAACAGCTATTAAAAAATCTGCGTCACGTAAATCGTCTTCAAGGAGAACTAAAAAGACGAAAAGCAGCCTTACCGCCAAAGAGATCGCTTATTTCAAAACTATTCTTATTCTTAAACACGCAGAGATCGTTGGCGATGTTGATCTTATGGAAAAAGAAGCCCTTAATAAATCCCGGCTTGAAGCAGGCGGGGACCTTTCCAGCATGCCGATCCATATGGCCGACATGGGAACTGATAATTTTGAGCAGGAGTTTTCACTAGGGCTTCTGGACGGTGAAAGAAAACTTCTCCAGGAGATCAACCTTGCTTTACATCGCATAAACGACGGTGTCTACGGACTGTGCGAAGGGACAGGCAAGGAAATCCCCAAAGCACGGCTGGAAGCGGTTCCATGGGCTAAATACTGCATTGAATATGCCACTATGGTTGAAAAGGGCCAGGTAATCGAAGGAGAGAAAGTCTATGATGACGACGTAGACGACGATTATGATGAGGACGAAGTTGAAGATGATGAGGATGTT
>JAIPFN010000164.1 GCA_021736615.1 Phycisphaerae bacterium
GGCCCTGCGGCATCAGGTGGACATCGACAATATTTCGGCTTCTCGCGGCGCATAAATACGCCTCACGCTGCATAACCTTGCACGCGACAAATCTGAGCCTAAGTGGTTTTTTAGTTTCTTCTTGCATCAAACCATATTAGCTGTTTTTCGCCCAAAAGTCAAATGCCTGTTTAATGACCGTTTAAGCTGATATAAATATCAATTCGTGCAAAAAAAATGAAATTTGTTATACTTGATAAGCGTCATTATATGAGTAAAAACGTAATTTTTTTGGAGTATACCGTATGAAATCAGTAAATCATACCATAGGAACGGTCAGTCTGTTAATTGCAACCATTATCGTCAGTGTAATATCACCCGGTGCAGCTATTGCCGGGCAGGAGCCGCTAAATAACCCCTCGACAACGCTGTGGTATGACAACCCCGCTGCAGAGTGGCAAACAGAGGCCTTGCCTATCGGCAGCGGTCGGTTGGGCGCAATGATCTTTGGTAAGGTTGGTCATGAACGGATTGGGCTCAATGAGGAATCGGTTTGGTCGGGTTCGCGGGTTGATTGGAATCGCCCGGACGCGGCAAAGAATCTTCCGAAGATCCGTCAGCTGCTGCTGGCCGGTAAGAATGAAGAGGCCGAAGCGATGGTCAATAAGACCTTCACCTGCACGGGTGGCGGGTCACGCGGCGGTGCACGCGGTCCGTGGGGCTGCTACCAGGAGCTTGGTAACCTGAACATTGTCTGGAATACCGGTGTTGAATCCATTCGACTGAACGGGTGGAAGTACAAAATGATAGAGACGCCGGGCATTACCGATATCCGTGAGCAACGGCAAGAAATTCAGCGGCAGGTCGACGAAGCCGTGAAGGTCGAAACCGGCGACAGCGGCTGGACCGATTATGTCATCTCCGACGGTAAGGCTATCAAAGGCGACCGTAAGCTCAATATTGGAGATCACGCAGTCTTGCGTCATCATCTGAAACTGACCGAAAAACAATTAGCAAAACTTGGTATGCTGCGTGTTGGGGCGCGGGCCAGGAACGGCAGCGTCTTCGTCAACGGGCAGGAGGTCGGCAGATTTGCCGGCTGGCAATCGGGGGGGCACGCCAAGTTCGAGCATGATGTCAGCAAGTTTCTAAAGCCGGGTGATAATGTCATCGCGCTGCACTGCAATAACTACCGGCAGCGAGGTCAATTTCCCCTGTCGGTAACGCTCGATCCGAAGGAAGATACGCAGGCGTATCGCCGAAGTCTTGATCTTGGCAATGCGATCTCAACGGTTGAATACAAGATAGACGGAGTGACGTTTACGCGTCAGGCTTTTGCCAGTGCGCCTGATCAGGTTATGGTGTTCAGGTTTAGCGCGGGCAAACCCGGTAAGATTTCTTTTGCGGCATCGCTGAATCGCCTGGAGAATTTCGAGACCAGTGCCGATGGTTCGACCGGGTTGGTGATGACGGGTAATACGTCCAGTGGACAGCAGGACGTGGAGGGGATGAAGTTCGTCGCGCGTCTGCGGGCGATTCACTCCGGCGGTAAGGTTTCGGTCAAGGGTAATACACTGCAAGTCGACTCGGCTGACGAGGTGATTCTGCTGGTTGCCGCCGGGACGAACTATCAGGGTTTTGGCGGGCGCAATACTGCCGACCCGCTGGCAGCGACCAGCGAAGATATTGCCAAGGCGTCAGGCAAATCATACAAAGAACTTCGAGCGGCTCATATTGCCGACTATCGCAGCTACTTCGACCGTGTGAGCATCGAGTTGGACGACGGCACAACAGCTAGTCGAGCCGCGGCCGCGATGCCGACAGACAAGCGGCATGCAGCGATAGCGAAAGGCGGAACCGACCCGGCGCTGGCAGCGCTCTACTTTAACTTCGGTCGATACCTCTTAATTAGCAGTTCGCGGCCGGGGGACATGCCTGCGAACCTGCAGGGCATCTGGGCCGAGGGTATCGCCACGGCGTGGAACTGTGACTACCATATCGATATCAATGTGCAGATGAACTACTGGCCTGCCGAGGTGTGCGGGCTGGGCGATTGTCATACGCCACTGTTTAAGCTAATAGAATCATTGCAGAAGCCGGGGGCAGAGACCGCCAAAGCGTATTACAACGCCGACGGCTGGGTCGCTCACGTTATTACCAACGTCTGGGGCTTTACCGCGCCGGGTGAGCAGGCCGGGTGGGGAGCGACCGCGACCGGTTCGCCGTGGTTGTGCGATCATCTGTGGGAACACTACGACTACAACCGCGACAAAGAGTTTCTAAAGTGGGCATACCCTATCATGAAGGGTTCGGCCGAGTTCTTCCTTGATATGCTGATCACAGATCCGAATACGGGCTATCTGGTAACCGCGCCGTCCAACTCGCCCGAGAATACTTTCAAGACACCAGACGGACAAGTCGCCCGTATCTGCATGGGGCCGACTATGGATAATCAGATTCTTCGCGAGCTTTTCAGCAACTGCATCGAGAGTGCAAAGGTGCTCGGTGTTGATGAAGAGTTCAGCAAACGGCTGGCTGTGACCCGAGCCAAGCTGGCGCCGAATCAGATCGGAAAGGCCGGACAGATTCAGGAGTGGCTAGAGGATTACGAAGAGATCGATGTTCACCATCGTCACGTCTCGAATCTCTACGGACTTCATCCCTACGACGAGATCACCCCCGAGAGCACTCCGGAGCTGGCTAAGGCGGCGCGGGTGACGCTTGAGCGGCGGGGCGACCAAAGTACGGGCTGGTCGATGGCGTGGAAAGCAAACTTCTGGGCGCGATTGCACGATGGCAATCATGCCAATCAGTTGCTCACGATGCTGATCACCCGGGGCGGGCGTAACCTGTTTTGTCTGCATCCGCCTTTCCAGATTGACGGAAACTTCGGCGGAACAGCGGCGGTTGCTGAAATGCTTATGCAAAGTCATGGCGGGGTTATCCGGCTGCTGCCGGCTGTGCCGGATGCGTGGCCGAGCGGCAAGGTCACAGGTCTGCGGGCACGCGGTGGTTACCAGGTGGACATCGAGTGGAAGGACGGTAAAGTTACAGACTACAGTATTAGTTCTAAGAACCCGGGTAAAGTTAAGGTTCGCGTAAACGGTAAAACAGAGACTGTTAATGTTAAGGGAAAGAACCACTAATTAACACTAATAGACACTAATTAAAAAATAAAAGAATTTATCCGCGGATTTCGCGGATTACACGGATTATTAATAACCATGAAGGCCATGAAGATAATATGAAGAAAAGAAGAAAGATTTTTTAGGAAAAGGGAAATAAAAAAAGTTCCCGGAACCGCCATTAGTTCCCGGAACCTTTAATTATCAAATTATCATGAAAGAATATAATATGAAATATAACGAAGATGTTCTTGATAACCTTATTTCAGAAAAGCTGGCTGAGATACGAACTGAATATCCTCAAGCAGATTGTTCGTTTATTGATGATTTGTATGTTTCAGGGCTTGAACTTGAGGACCTTAATCCGCTTAGAAAACTCACCGGATTAAAAAGGCTATATATACCGGATAGCAAAATAGCAAGCATTGAAGCAATCGCAGAGTTGTCAGAATTGGAAGTGTTGTGTTTCGGTGGTTCAGAGATTTCAGGCATTGAACCAATATCCCAGCTAATTAAATTGATTGAACTCGACTTAGAAAATACTAATATCAGCGACCTGAAGCCTATTTGTAAATTAAAGAAATTAGCAAAGCTCTATATTTCAGGTACAGGTGTGACAGATATATCTTGTTTGGAAAACCTTGAGAATCTGGAAGAACTTGGCTTGAGCCTCCTCGATATTGATGAAGTCAGTTGTCTTAGCGAGATGAAAAAAATGCAAAAGTTGGTACTTGCCTGTACAAAAGTTTCAGACCTTAAGCCTCTTTCTAAAATGAACTCTCTTGAAGAATTGCATTTGGAAGATAGTAAGGTTACCCAGCTTGACCCCTTGGGTGAGTTAACCAAAATAAAATTTCTAAATCTGGATGGAACTAATATTTCTTCTATTGATGCAATTTCTAAGATGACAGAAATGAAGAATCTGAATTTATCGAATACCCATATTAATGGCATTGATGCCCTTGCAGGTATGACAAAACTTCAAATTTTATATCTGGCTGATACGCCAATTTCAAGCATTGATTCTCTAAAAAATATGATCAGATTGGAAGAATTATCACTTTATGGGACAATGGTAAAAGATATTGAACCGCTCGTTGATTTAAAGTCACTAAGAGAACTGTATCTTGAGTACACAAAGATTGAAAACCTGGATTCACTGACCGATTTGACAAAGCTTAAGATACTGTGTCTGGAGGGCACTGAAATTACCGAGTTGAATCCACTGGCTACTCTTGTAAATCTAGAAGAACTTGTTCTAAGTAAAACCAGGGTTAGTGACTTGACACCGATCAAAGAACTTATATCATTAAAATCTCTCTTTATTGAAAATACTGCCGTGACAAATATCGAAGCTCTATTTGGACTTAAAGAGCTAAGAGAATTGGATGTCACTGGAACTGAAATCAGCCAAAATCAATTAGGTCTATTAAAACACAAAAACCCAGATATTGAAGTGGTAACTAAGAGTAATAGTAATAGACGGCAGTAACTTATTAAATAGTCTGGGAAATAGGTGGCTGTGCCTGGATTATGATGGATTCCCACCTTCGCGGGAATGACAAGTTTGGTAAGAAGTGTTGTAAGTTAAGGTTTTGTTAGGTTTGCTTGTTTTTTGAGTTTTTTATTCGGAGTGCTCGCGCACTCGCGCTTTTGTGTGGGTGTTTGTTTAGTTTTGTTAGGTTTTAGTTTGTTTTTAGTCGTGCGATTAGCCCGGCGCTGGCGCTTAGGGCTGCTGTTTGGTTCACTTGTTTTGTGAGGTTTTTATGAATAGGGTTTGTTTGTTAACTGGTTTGTTGTTTGCTGCTTTTGGTTCGGTTTTTGGCGGGGCGGATGATACGGCGGTATTTGTTGAGTGTGAGGCTTTTGAGAACATTGGCGGGTGGGTTGTTGATCCGCAGTTTATGGATGAGATGGGCTCTCCTTTTTTGCTTGCTCATGGGCTTGGGTGTCCTGTTAAGGATGCGGTTACTACTGTCCGGTTTGACGAAACAGGTTATTATCGTGTGTGGGTTCGTACGCGTGACTGGGTTGCGCCCTGGAAAACGGCGGATACTCCAAAATCAAAACGTGCATACGGCACGCCGGGCAAGTTTCGGGTATTGATCGACGGTGATGAACTTGAAACCACTTTCGGAATCAAGGGCGATCAGTGGTCCTGGCATGATGGCGGGGTGGTTGAAATAAGCAAGAAGGAAATCAAATTATCCTTGCATGACCTTACCGGTTTTGAAGGGCGGTGCGATGCGGTTTTGTTCTGTAAAGATGTTGACTTTGTGCCGCCGGCGAAATTGGATGAATTGACCGCGTTTCGGCGTAAGCTTCTGGGGACCGAAAAAATCACCGATGCCGGTCAGTATGATCTGGTTGTTGTCGGCGGGGGTATCGCAGGTACTTGTGCGGCGGTATCTGGTGCTCGCAGCGGTTTGAAAGTTGCGCTCGTGCAGGATCGTCCGGTGCTTGGGGGTAATAACAGTTCGGAAGTTCGTGTGTGGCTGCAGGGATCGCGCAGCAAGGAGCCATGGCCCCGCGTAGGGGATGTGGTCGCGGAACTGGAACAGAGCAAGATAGCACACTATGGGCCTGGCAATACCGCCGAGTTGTATGAGGACGATAAGAAACTGGCTGTCGCGGGCGGCGAGGCAAATATTAAACTATTCATGGAATACCGGGGCAATGGCGTTGAGATGGATGGTAAGCGTATCGGTGCGGTCATCGCTCAGGACATTCACACCGGAAAACGCATCCGCGTGGCGGGTCGATGGTTTGCCGACTGTACGGGGGATGCGTGTATCGGGGCACTGGCAGGGGCGGACTTTGATGTGCAGATGAAAGACAAGATGGGGCCGTGCAACCTGTGGAACGTTTGCGAGTGTAAGGATACTAATGCGATAAATACCGAGACCGAGAAATCGGCTGAGGCCGCAGCATTTCCCAGATGCACGTGGGCGCTGGATTTGTCGGACAAACCTTTCCCCGGCAGGAGTAAGACCAAGCCCGACACGAACAAGCTTGGCGGGTGGTACTGGGAGAGCGGTTTCGACAGGGACCCGATCAAAGAGAAGGAATACGTTCGCGACTGGAACTTCAGGGCTATGTACGGCGCGTGGGACGCGATGAAGAATGTCGACAAGGTGCTGCCAAACTACAGACTTAACTGGTCGGCCTATATTCTCGGTAAGCGTGAGTCGCGGCGTCTGCTGGGCGATGTGATTCTTGATGTGGATGATCTGACCAGTGACCGGAAATTTGCGGATGGGTGTTTTCCGACCGGATGGAGCAATGATCTGCATCTGCCGGAACCGAAATATGAAACGAGCTTTGAGGGAGATGCTTTTATATCGAGAGCTTTTCACGGTAAATATCCGGCGTATAAAGAAAACCGTCCGTATTGGGTTCCGTATCGATGTCTTTATTCTCGCAATGTTGACAACCTGTTTATGGCGGGGCGATGTATAAGCGTTACGCATGATGCTCTCGGGGCGGTGCGGGTGATGCGTACCGGCGGGTGCGGGGGGGAGATTGTCGGGATGGCGGCGAGCGTCTGCAAGGAGTTTGATACGAACCCGCGCGGGGTTTATGAAAAGCATCTGGCCGATTTGCAGCAACGGATGCGTAAAGGAGTCGGTAAGGTTGACGGTTCGACGATCCCTTATTTGAATCAAGGGGAGCTGGGGCACACCGTGCGTCAGGCTCTTGCCGAGCCGAAGTGGCTCGAACGCGCCGGTAAGAATCTTGCACGCATGGCGAAGGTTAGCACTAACATCGAGAGTACAGACGGTGTCGACCAAACGGTACTGATCAACGACGGTTACGGAAAAGTTACCGACAACAGCGGCCGGTGGCTGGGCAAAGGAGCAGTGCCGCATATCGTCGAATTCAAATGGGACGAACCGGTTGAACTTGGCGCGGGGAGGATTATCTCGGGCAGGACAAACGGCGTCCGTATCTTCGATTCGCTCAGCGATTTTACGATACAGCACTATGACGGCAAAAGCTGGCAGGATGTGCATCAGGTTAAGGGCAACGTCAACCCGGCGTGGTCGGCGACTTTTGCGCCGGTGAAAACAAAACGCCTGCGGCTGGTCATCACCAAGGCTCCGCACAACATCTCCCGCTTGTGGGAGGTCGAATTTTACGGGCCTGTGAAAGGTGAGAAGTGATGAGCGATGCGAATCTGCTCAAAGATAATTAAAGGTTAGCTATTTAAGATATATAATTGTATATGGGAAATCCCAGACTCAAGTACTAAAGAAAAGGAAACGATCACATGACTTTAAGAAACAATCGCTGTTTATTGTTGGCGCTGGTATTACTGGCGGTATCGAGTACAAGCCTTATGGCCATCGAAAAGGACAACCGCGGGCGTTGGGAGACGCCTACCACTTCCGGGCCGGACAAAGATGTGCCGGGTTACCTGGTCAACTTAGGCCCGACAGGCGCTCGGGCTATTCTGGAAAGCAAATCATTTATCGTTAAATATATCTTCAAAGACTCGCCTGCCGATGGCCAATTACAATTAGATGATGTGATCACTGGTGTCAATGGCAAGCCCTTCATTGTCGAGCATACTTTTGGTCACCACCTGACCCGGATGAAAGAGTTTCCCGATGTCGGTTACGAAGGACCTTTGATGGACTTTGGTAATGCCATTGAAGAATCTGAAGGCAAAGACGGCAAGCTGACTTTGAGCGTTACCAGGAAAGACAAGCAGATCGATGTTATTATACAATTGAAAGCTATCGGGACATTTTCCAAAACCTATCCCTTTAACTGCAAGAAGTCTGCCCTGATCGCAGAGGGAGCTATGAAGTACATCTCGAACAGCGATTATATTTATCGCGAACAATGCCACGCTAAGTGCATGAGCGGGTTGGTACTGTTAGCGGCCGGTGAACTTGATAAGGCCAAAAAGCTTGCCCATTCATGGAACACTTTGCCGGGTCCGGGAGTATGGGTTTGGCCTGCCGGTTACCAGTGCATTTTCCTTTCGGAATATTACCTTATTACAAAAGACGAGTCTGTTCTGGATACCATTCAGGGGCTAGCGACTATTCTCGAGGGCGCTCAAGTGGCTGATATGAATGACTACAAAGACCGCACTCACGGCAACATGGGTAACGTCGGTCACAAGTTCCGGACGGGCGGGTTTGGGCATAATACCAACGTAGGCGGTTACGGCACCATGACCATTACCACCGCCGTCGCTCTGACGGCGTGGGAACTTGCCAAGAAATGCGGGGCTAAGGTCGACCAGCAAAAAGTAGACTTAGGGTTTGACTATTTACGCAAGAGTACCACAAAAGACGGCTATATAGGTTACCACACCGAAGTGGGCCGCTACTCGCCGACAGCCCGCCAGGGATTGGCTATCATCCTGCACAAGCTGGCAGGGGACAATGAAACCAACAGGGCATACATCAAGCAGGTGGCCGGTGGCCTGAGCAATGCCAAAAAATACCTCAACGATGCCCACGCCGACAATGTCCTTGCCGTTTGCTGGGGACTGCTTGGTACGAATGTTTCCGGAGACACAAAAGCCATTCGCGATATGATGGATTACAACAAAGCCTGGCTGAATATGGCCCGCTGCTACGACGGATCATTCGTGGCTTTGCCCGGGCGTGATATGTATGACAAGGGCTACTACATGTCGTCACGACTTCACCTGACGGCTGCGATGGCTTTAGTGTTTTCTATTGAAAACCCAAAGTTGAAAATCCAGGGAAAGTAAGCATCTCAAACTGACCGATTGGCCAGTTTGAGAATGTATAATGTTTATTGTCTAATGTATAATGAACGAAACGGCCTGTCGGCCCAGACCATTTTATAAATAACACTCTTGTCCAAGATAAAGCTTTGGCCATGAGTGCGTGCGACGGACAGCGGGCAGCGTTCGACGATGTTTGCAAATTTGGTACTGAAAACGGTTAGTTTTGCATGTTTTTTAGAGTGCCAGTAGTTCCAGGAACTTTTATTGAGGTTTTTATGATCAGGGTTTTGTTTGTTGTTTTATTGGCTGTGGTGTCGATTGCTTACGCCGGGGATATTGGTATTGAGCTTGATCTTGGCAATACGCATCATCTTAACGCTACGGCTCTTGAGGGCGGGGGGTATTTGTTAGAGACGACAGGTGATGATCCTTTTGTTATGTGCAAGCCGATTGCCGGCGGTTATGATCCTGACAAGCAGTTTGTTTTTTCGTTTGAGTATTTTTGTATTAAGGGTTTGAGTGATATTCAATTGTATTACGGTCCGCCGATACGGGGCGGGCAAGTTGCTGAAGGACCTTCGGTTCTTTCGAGCGAGGGGTGGACGGAATATTCGATGGATATTAAGGTCTGCCAGTCGCCTGGTTCCTGGAAGGGTGGTTACAAGCAGTTTCGGCTGGACCTGGGCAGGCATCCGGGGCGTAAGATACAGATTCGCAATATCAAGCTTCGTGAGCCTAATGAGTATGAGTTAAAGCAGGCCGCAGAGGCTGATCGGCGAAAGAAAGCTATTGCTGAATTCGACGATAAAATGAAACAGATGGTAGAAGCTAAATACCCCGGACGTATCGAACGGGTTGCGGTCGGGGGCGATGGGATTGTTTTAACGATAAATGCCGACGTGTCAAACGGTGATCTGTATTTGTGCGAGGTTCCGATTTATCAGAGCCCGGTTGGACGTACTGATTTTATCTGGCAATGTCAGCTTGAAGGTAGAGAGGGTAAACAGGTTATCACTCTGGATCGGATGCGAGGTTCGCATGACAGGGTTTTCTCCAGTTGGATACTTATGCGAAATGCGGCTGGGGGATTGGTGCCTGCATCGCATCAGCGGTTTGCCGAGTCTATACCGGGTAAGTGGGAGCTTACGCGTGATCGGCCGATTTCAAAGAAGGGCACGGCTGGGATGCATGGGGGTGACAAGTTTCAGTATGATGATTATAAGGCACTGGGGATTCATAACTGCACGAAGAATATTCTTTTGAATGCAATCTTTACAGACAAACCCATGAAGGGTTTTCTTGAGCATAAGTTCAACGGGACGATGATCTATGTAAACCCGAAAGCTTTGCAGCAGTATGATCTTGCGATGAAAGAAATGGATGAGCTTAAGATTGTTGTTTCGGCGATTATTCTGATCAGCAGGAATACGCCGTTCGGGCATCCGGACTGTGCGCCTGCGGGCAGTTATGCTATGGCGAATGTGGTCGAGGAAAAAGGGTGGAACCTTTATGCGGCGGCGATGGACTTTCTTGCTGGGCGTTATACTCGGCCGGATAGAAAGTTTGGAAGGATAACGCACTGGATTTTGCATAATGAGGTTGACGCCGGGTGGATATGGACAAATGCCGGGGAAATACCGATGGATACGTATTTGGATATTTACTATCGGTCTATGCGGACAACGCAGGGTGTCATACGGCGGTACGGTGATGCGGGCGATGTGCTTATCAGCCTTACGCATTACTGGACAAGCAGACATAACGAGCGATGTTACGCGCCTAAGGAGATGATCGATCTGCTGGCAAAACGCAGCGAGCAGGAAGGGGATTTCGATTGGGGTTTGGCGTATCATCCGTATCCGCAGAATTTACGCGATCCGCGGACTTGGCAGGACAGGGATGCGACTTTTGATTTTCAGACAAAGCTGATCACGCCGAAGAACCTTGAGGTGCTCGATGCTTATATGCGGCAGGAGAGTTTACTTTATGATGGGAAAGTACGGACGATCGTTCTTTCCGAGCAGGGGTCGAATTCTCCTGATTACAGCGAAAAGAGTTTTCGTGATCAGGCGGCTGGATTATTGTATACGTGGCTTAAGTTTGAAAAGATGGATTCTATTGAGTCATACGTTCATCACCGCTGGATGGATTATCCGCACGAGGGGGGACTGAACCTTGGGTTCTGGACGAATCGCATCGGGCAGACACCGCAACATACAAAAAAACCGGCGTGGGATGTCTGGATGCAGGTAGGGACAGATCAGCAGTTTAAAGCTGTTGAGAAATACCGGGAGGTTATCGGTCAAGAAAATCTTGAGAATATTCCTTACAAGGGAAGAATAAGGTGAAATGAAAATTGTTTAGATATTGGGCCGCTTTGGATTTTTTGGCCATATCAATTCGTGCAAAAATGGTGAAATTTGTTATAATTGAAAAACCATCTGGATAATTGAATGTGAATTAAAGGAATCGAATATGAAAGCATTGGAAATAACTCTGAAAAGAAAGCTTTTTGTGGTAATGATATTGTTGGCTGGGGTGGTTTGTATGGCAACGGCCGGTCAAAGCATACCGCAGGCTTCGCATCCCAATATCCTGTTTATCCTTGCTGACGATCTGGGTTACGGTGATGTCGGCTGTTATAATCCTGAGTCTGAAATCCCTACGCCGAACCTTGATAAACTGGCATCGGAAGGGATGCGGTTTACCGATGCTCATAGTCCGTCGACGGTTTGTACGCCGACGCGTTACAGTATTTTGACCGGGCGGATGGAATTTCGTACCGGGATGAAGTGGGTTTTTACGGGTATCGGCGGGCCTTGCCTGATAGAGAAAGATCGACTTACATTGCCTGAGATGCTTCGGAGCAAGGGGTATGCTACGGCGTGTTTCGGCAAGTGGCATATCGGGATGTCGTTTTTTGACAAGGATGGCAATCGCATCAAAAACAGCGGCATCAAGGGTGTTGAGCAGATCGACTATTCGCGGCCGATTCCCGATGGGCCGATCCATCGCGGCTTTGATAAGTTTTATGGAACGGTTTCCTGTCCTACTACGGACTGGTTTTATGCGTTTGTCGACGGTGACCGGGTTCCGGTTCCGCCGACGAAACTGCTGGACAAGAGCAAACTGCCGAAGCATCCTTATGCTAACGATTGCAGGCAGGGTATGGTGGCTGACAATTTTAAGCATGAAGAGGTCGACCTGGTGTTTCTTGACAAGAGTAAGAAGTTTCTTGAGGGGCATGTAAAAAATAATCCGGACAAACCGTTCTTTCTTTATCATGCGATGCAGGCTGTTCATCTTCCTTCTTTAGCGGCCGATCAGTTCAAGGGCAAAACCAAGTCCGGTCCGCACGGCGATTTTATTTTCGAGATGGACTATATTGTCGGTGAGCTCTTAAAGACTCTTGAGCGTCTTGGTGTGGCGGATAATACTATTGTGATGTTTGCAAGCGATAACGGTCCGGAGGTTCCTACGGTTATTGACATGCGTAAGACATACAAGCATGACGGGGCACGGCCTTGGCGGGGGGTTAAACGTGACCAGTGGGAGGGCGGGCATCGTACGCCGTTTATCGTTCGCTGGCCGGGTAAGGTTAAGGCGGGGGCTGTCAGCGATCAGCTTACCAGTCTGACCGATGTGATGGCGACATGCGGGCAGATCGTCGGGGCAAAGCTGCCTAACGATGCGGCTGAGGATAGTTATAGTATCTTGAAGGTGCTGCTGGGCACGCAGGGCGATAAGCCTGTTCGCAAGTATATGCTGCAGCAGACGCCTACGTTTGCGATGTCCATCCGCGAGGGTAATTGGAAG
>JAIPFN010000165.1 GCA_021736615.1 Phycisphaerae bacterium
GATTGGAAGGTGCCAACAATAAGATCAAGGTTATTAAACGTAAAGCTTATGGCTTTCATGACTCAAAATATTTCGCATTAAAAGTAAAACAGGCCTTCGCAGCCTGATAAATTAACCAACTTTTTGGGAGTTGAACCTTTTATTATTATTACATTTAATATTGCTATTGTTGCGGAGGATAGCAAAGCAAAGTTTTCCGGCAAGGAAATGAGCGTCTCTGATTTTCATAAAGCAGTTAAAGATGGTGATTCTAAAAAAGTTAAGGTATATTTGGAAAATGGGGGAGATGTCAATTCTGTTGATCGCAATGGGTTGACTGCTTTGCATCTGGCGTCATTTCCAATGTTCTCAAAGCATGATAATATTGATATTATAAAAATGCTTCTTGATAAACAAGCGGACATGGAAAAAAAAGATGCTAAATCCGGTCTTACCCCTTTGGGGGTGGCAGTGAGATTTGGCTATGTTGATGCGGTTAGACTTTTGGTTAACAGGGGAGCAAATGTAAAAATTCTTGATAAGCACAATAAGCCGGTACTCACTGATTCTCCTGAAATCGAAGAGATTCTGATATTGAAGAATTGGGAGAGTAAGAAATTTAATTCAAAGCTTGCCAATAGTTTTATTCCATATGCGGCTGAGAAAGGGCAGGTTAAACTTCTTAAAAAAGCAATAAAAGATGGGGGTGATGTTAACCAGAAAGATATCCATTTTGGAGTGGCTATCTGGAATGCATGCAACAAAAAGCATAAAGAAGCGGTTGAGATACTAATTAAAAATGGTGCTGATATAAATGTCATGGGTCCTGCTGGAACCCTGCTGCATATAGCAGCAAATGGGAATTATGAATTCTGGCGTGAAAAGGAAGCAAAAAAGGCGGCTTTGGAGATCATTAAGATATTGCTTGATAAGGGTGTTGACCCCAGTATCGGTGATAAGTTCGGCATAAGGCCATTTGAAACAGCAGGTGATGAAGAAATTAAGAAATTGATCTTCATGCACCCTTCATGTGCGAAGGTTGATGACAAGTTTGGGAAAACGTCTCTTTACTATGCTGTTAAACAAAAAGATTTAAAAACTGCTAAGAAATTGATAGAAGCAGGTGCTGATGTGAATGCGAAAAGTAAATTTGCACGGTCGATTTTACACATTGCTATAGAATCCAGAGAAATCGAGATGGTGCGTTTACTTATCGCATCAAAGGCCGACATTAATATCAAAGGCAATGGCAATTTCTATCCTTTACGAGTTGCAGTTGAAACAGGAATGATAGAGCTAGTTGATCTGCTGATATCAAAAGGTGCGGATGTTAACCCCAAAAAAGCAAATTTAGCTACTCCGTTATGGGTAGCATCTAAAAAAGGCTACAGCGAGATAGTGAAAATGCTGCTGGCAAAAAAGGCGGATATAAATGCAACTTTCACAAAAGGCGTTACCTCACTTTGGATAGCTTCAGAGCGTGGTCACAGCGATATAGTGAAACAATTGTTAGAAGCTGGTGCTAATGTGAATGTGAAGAATCGTTATGGTGAAACACCATTGTCTATAGCTTCAAAGAATCGTCATTACAAGGTTGTTGAACTGTTAGAAAAAAATGGGGCTAAGAAGAACTAACTAGAGAATTAAAACAGGTGAATTAAGGCCTGTTGTGTATTTATTTTGAAATAGCCATTTAGCCCGCTTCAAACCGCTCTAATATTACTGGTAATGCGATCCCGGGTAGAGAATATTTAGAGCCATGGAGTGAATCGGGCTAAATACGAAGTCAAACAGGTTCCATGCGATTATCAGCCCCACAAAGCTTGCCGTCGGGTTTGACATCAACTGCCGATATTTCGCAAGCGACTCGCCTTTCAGCGACAATTCCAACAGTGCCGTCCCGTCAAGCGGTGGAACCGGGATCAGGTTAAACACAAACAAAAGACAATTCAGCGAAAACAGCAGGCTCAGCATAACAGCCGGCCCGGTAGCGATCCCAGGCGAAACCGCCTCAACAACAGTAGAAAATAGTATCGTTTCAGGTTTATAAAACCACCCGGCCCAGATCCCGACATGTATCAAAATCCCCGCGACCACCACAAGCAGCAAATTAGACGCAGGCCCGGCAAGGCCCATATACGCCGCTTTCTTCGGGTTTCTCGCCGCCCAGACCGGGTCATAAGGAGCACTCGCCCATCCGATCATAAACCCGCCAAGAGCATACGATACCAAAGGAACTAAAATCGTCCCGAACGGTTCACGCATAATATGCGGCAACGGGTGCAAACTGACCTGCCCGCCCCGATGGGCCGTGTCGTCGCCGAATTTCAGCGCCGCAAACGCATGCGAAGCCTCATGGACGGTTACCGAAATAACAAAAACGATATACCAGATCATACCAAGCAATATAAAATTCAAACCAGGTTCTCCAATTACAAAAAAAATATTTATTATCAGCCAAGCCATCATATTCAGACAAAACACAATAATACCCGGACAATCTTCGTCATCAAAGCAAAATCACGAAACAAAATACTGATAAACCCAATCAAGCTTATATTAATAAGTATAAATCCCGGCCGCAAACCGCTCGACTGCAAATAAACCCTACTAAACAACTAGTGTTACGGGTCTTTTCGCTTATATAAATTATGCAATTATTTCCTTTTTCCCCGGGGATAACGCTTGCAATTCTGTCCTGAATCTATAAACTAGCCAGCGAGTATATAAACCTCCTCTAATTTTATGTTATGAAAGGAAAAGTATTATGAAGGGACTTTTAAAGTCAATGGTATTTTCAGCGCCGCTGATGGCGTTGGCATCAACTGCAATGGCTGCAGATGAAGTAGCAGGCGAAGCCGCAACCGCTGCCGGTATTCCGGGCCTATGGTGGATCGCTCCGATTTCTTCGATCGTCGCACTTGTCTTCGCGGTCGTCTTCTATAAGAAGATGATGTCTGCGTCGGAAGGTAACGACAAAATGATTGAGATCGCCCAGTACGTACGCGAAGGTGCATACGCTTACCTCTTCAGGCAGTACAAAGTGGTAACATGGGTTTTTGCGATTCTCCTGGTCATCTTCACTATCCTTTCATACATGGGCGTGCAGAACCCATTCGTACCTATCGCGTTCCTGACCGGCGGTTTCTTCAGCGGTCTTTGCGGTTTCCTCGGTATGAAGACCGCGACAAACGCATCTGCAAGAACTGCCCAGGGTTGCAGCGAAAGCCTCAACCGTGGTCTCACCGTCGCTTTCCGTTCTGGTGCTGTAATGGGTCTGGTAGTAGTAGGCTTCGGTCTTCTTGATATTTCACTCTGGTACCTCCTCCTTGATCAGGTAGTTTACACGACAGACAATATGGCCAACGGCCTGTCATTCCTTGGCCTTGACCTTGTTAAGGCAGGCATGGGCGAAGACCACAAGCTCGTCGAGATAACAACAACGATGATCACATTCGGTATGGGTGCTTCAACTCAGGCTCTCTTCGCACGTGTCGGCGGCGGTATCTACACCAAGGCCGCAGACGTCGGTGCCGACCTTGTTGGTAAAGTCGAAGCCGGTATTCCCGAAGACGATCCGCGTAACCCCGCGACAATCGCCGACAACGTTGGTGACAACGTAGGCGACGTAGCCGGTATGGGTGCCGACCTCTACGAATCTTACTGTGGTTCGATCCTCGCTACCGCCGCTCTCGGTGCTGCTCTTCCGGGTCTTAGCCCAACAGCCAGAACATTCGCGGTTCTTTCTCCGATGATCGTCGCCGGTATCGGTACTATCCTTTCGATCATCGGTATGTACATGGTTAAGTGTAAAGAGGGTGCCACCCAGAAGAATCTGCTTAACGCACTTATGTTCGGTACTCTCGGCTCCAGCGTTATGATTCTGGCAGTTCTGGCAGGTATGGCAGGCATAGGCCTGATCGGCTGGGGCATCTTCGGTTCTGTATGTTCCGGTCTTATCGCCGGTGTTCTTATTGGCCAGCTCACAGAGTACTATACATCTGCCGAGTACAAACCGACAAAAGGTATTGCAGAGCAGGCTCAGATGGGCCCTGCAACAACCATCATCGACGGTTTCGGTACTGGTATGTACAGTGCAGGTCTTCCCGTAATCGTTATATCTATCGGTATCCTCTGTGCATACGGTTTCGCCGGCGGATTCAGCAACATGCCTATGGGTCTCTACGGTATTGGTTTTGCTGCTGTTGGTATGCTTTCAACTCTCGGTATCACACTGGCCACTGACGCGTTCGGTCCTATCGCCGACAACGCCGGCGGTAACGCCGAAATGAGCGGTCTCGATCCTATAGTTAGACAGCGAACAGACGCTCTTGACTCACTCGGTAACACAACCGCAGCGACCGGCAAAGGTTTCGCGATCGGTTCTGCCGCTCTGACGGCAATGGCTCTTCTCGCCGCGTATATTGAAGAAGTTCGCATCTGGATCGGCAGACTCGCCGAACAGGCTGCTGACGGTATCTATACCGTTGGTACTGTAGCATTCTCTAAAGACGGTGCAGGCGAAACTATCGCTATCGCAACCGCTAAGATTTCTGACTTTATTGCAGCTTATGACCTGACGATCATGAACCCAAAGGTTATCTGCGGAATGTTCGTCGGTGCCATGATGGCATTCGTATTCTCGGCTATGACAATGAAGGCTGTCGGCCGTGCAGCCGGTGCGATGGTTAACGAAGTACGCCGTCAGTTCAGAGAAATCCCGGGTATCCTCGATGGTACCGGCAAACCTGACTATGCAGAGTGCGTAGCTATCTCCACTGCCGGTGCTCAGAGGGAAATGATTCTTCCTTCGGCCCTGGCTATCATCGTTCCTGTAGGTACCGGTCTGGTACTCGGTGTTGGCGGTGTTATGGGTCTCCTTCTTGGCGGCCTGACTGCTGGTTTCGTACTGGCTATCACCCTCAATAACGCCGGTGGTGCATGGGACAATGCCAAAAAGTACATCGAAAACGGTGCTTTCGGCGGTAAAGGCTCAGAAGCCCACAAGGCCGGTGTTGTCGGCGATACAGTCGGCGACCCGTTCAAGGACACTTCAGGTCCTTCGCTCAACATCCTAATCAAGTTGATGACGATGGTAAGTGTCGTGTTCTCAGGCGTAGTTGTTAAATTCGGTACCATCATCTCCGATTTCCTCCACATGAGCGGCAACTAACCTGAATACAGTTTGACATACAGCAGCAATTTGTGTATCCTATCGGGGCAACCAGAAATGGCTGCCCCGTTTTTTTTGTACCGCCGGCATCCTGCCGGCAATGTTTTTACTTGGGTATTCGATGTTCCTTGTTCAGTATTGGATATTCAAGCAGTAGCGTGGACCGCAAGCGACACGCAAAAACAAGCAATACTAACAAAAGTTGTAAGCAAAGCCAGGCAAAGCGGTTTTGGAATTTTGGTTATTAGTATTTTGAAGTTGTTTAGAATTTAGAATTTAGAGATTAGAATTTCGTATTTTATTTTATTTCCGTGTAATCCGCGAAATCCGCGGTTAATAAATCGCAAAGGTCAAAAAGTGACAAAAAAAGAATCAATAGACAGTAAAGAGTTAGCAATCCAGGCCGCCCGCATCGCTACCGAGCTTAACAGCAGAGATGTAATGGTAGTCGACCTCCGCGGAATAAGCCCGGCGACGGATTTCTTCGTAATCGCCACCAGCACAAGCGACCGCCAGGGCAGAACCGTCGTCGACGACATATCCGTATTCGCCAAGGCCCACGGTTACCCGCGTTTCGGCCTTGCCGGCCACGAGCAGGGCCAGTGGATTCTCGCCGACTTCGTAGATGTAGTGGTCCACGTATTCGACGAAGAGTACAGAAACTACTACGAGTTGGAAACCCTGTGGGGAGACGCAAAGCAGTTAGAACTGCCCGAGTTCAAAAAACCACACGCCCCCCACGCTCAGCCGGAACAGTAGCGGGGGCTTCCAGCCCGCAGCTTTTTTGTATACGCAGGGTGTGCTTCAGTTGAACTAATCTTGAATATCCAATAACGAACAAGGAATAACCAATGGCCAATGAAAAACAACTCAACGCCTGCTTTACTTCATTATTCGATATTCCTTGTTCATTATTGGATGTTCGCTTTTATTGTTTTTCTCTTTTTCCTCTGTGGTCCTCTGTGCCCTCTGTGGCAAAAAGGAGAACAAGCGAGAATCACAAAAGTTGTAAATGATATGTGACAAAACAAACATAGCAGTATTTTTAATTTAAAAATAATCCGCGAAATCCGCGGATAAAAAAACAAAACAGGAAAGACCCAATGAAACCTGTAATCGAAATACTAGACAAAAGAATAACCCAAGCAATGACCGCGGCAACCGGAGAAAAAGATTGTCCTGCGATAGTCAAACAATCAGGCGACCCGAAATTCGGTCACTACCAGGCAAACGGCTGCATGGCTCTTGCCAAACGCGCCAAATCCAACCCACGCGAGCTAGCCGCCAAAGTCGTCGAAAACCTCAAAATAGACGACATCTGCGAAACTCCAGAGATCGCGGGCCCCGGCTTTATAAACTTAACGCTCAAAACAGACTTCCTTTCCGACAGGCTAATGGAGATCGCAACAGACGATCAGGACCGCCTGGCCATAGACAAAACAGATGCGCCAAAGAAAGTAGTAGTAGACTTCTCCGCCCCCAACATCGCAAAACAAATGCACGTCGGCCACCTGCGAAGCACGATCATCGGCGACTGCATCTGCAGAATGTACGACTTCCTCGGAAACGAAGTAATCCGCCAAAACCACATAGGCGACTGGGGAACCCAATTCGGAATGCTGATAGCAAATCTTAGGGACCACTATATAGATTCAGCGCTTGCCGGGATACATGGTGAAGAGCAAATACCGATAGAAGACTTGGAGAATTTCTATAAACAGGCTAAAGAGCGTTATGATTCTGAGGAGGAATTTGCAAATATTGCTAGAGATGCCGTTGTGAAATTGCATAATCATGATCCCGAAACAATGTCGTTTTGGAGACGCATAGTCGATGAATCCCGCAACCACTATCAGCCGATCTACGACATGCTCGAAGTAAACCTCCATAAGGAAAACGAATGCGGCGAAAGCTTTTATGCTGACAAACTCGCAGGAGTTGTCGAAGAACTAACGAACTCAGGCGTTGCTACAAAGTCAGAGGGTGCAATGTGTGCTTTCCCAGCTGGTTTCGCAAATAAAGAAGGCAACCCGCTTCCGTTCATCATCCAGAAATCAGATGGTGCGTTTCTTTATGCCACAACCGATCTGGCCGCGATAAAATACCGATTCACAGAATTAAAAGCTGACAAAATAATCTACGTAACAGATGCCCGCCAGCAGCTTCACTTCCAGATGCTGTTTGCCACCGCAAAAGCGGCAGGGTGGCTAACCGATGATGTCGAAGTTTCCCATGTAACATTCGGAACAATGCTTGGCGCAGACGGCAGGCCCTTCAAAACCCGCTCCGGTGAAAACATTAAGCTAAGAGACCTCCTTGAAGAAGCAGTCGAAAGGGCCGCTAAGGTAGTCGAAGCCAAAAACCCCGACCTTAGCGAATCCGAAAAAGCGGAAATCGCAAACGCTGTCGGAATCGGCGCCGTCAAATACGCAGACTTCTCAAACAACAGAACAACCGACTTCATATTCAGTTTCGACAAGAGCCTGGCGATGGAGGGCAACACAGCACCGTATATGCAGTACGCCTACGCCCGAGTAAAATCCATCGAGCGAAAAGCCGCAGACAAAGGCATAGACGTCGCCGCTGAACTATCGGCCCTGACAACCATGAATCTCACGGAACCGGCAGAGCTCGAGTTGGCCCTCCACCTGATCCGCTACAGCGAAGCGATCAACATCGCCGCCGCTGACTGCCGCCCGAACTACCTGACAGCCTACCTCTACGACCTCGCCCAGAAGTTCTCCACGTTCTACAACGCCTGTCCGGTACTAATCGCCGAAACCGACAAACGCCCGACAAGACTAATGCTCTGCGCCCTGACAGCAAAAACAATAGCCCACGGCCTGAAAACCTTACTGGGAATAAAAGTAGTAGAAAAAATGTAAATTTAGCGATCAGCGATCAGCTATCAGCAATTAGCTTTTGAAAATACCTTTGGCCGACGGCAAAAAGGAAAACAAGCGAGAATTACATAAGTTGTATGCAAAAATTTAAAAAACCGCAATCGCAGTTTTTATTAAAAATATAATCCGTGTAAATCCGTGAAATCCGTGGTTAAAAAGGAATCCAGGATGAACATTACAACAAAATCAATCCCGGTAAGAACATCAAAGCGCTGCGACATGATAGACATCACCTCCCAGGTCGCCGCCGTAATCGCCGAATCCGGCATAACCGAAGGCGACTGCATAATCTTTTGCCGGCACACAACCGGCGGGATAACCATCAACGAAAACGCCGACCCCGACGTAATCCACGACATGCTGATGACCCTGCAAGAACTCTTCCCCAAAAACCGCCCCGGCTACCGCCACAACGAGGGCAATTCCGATTCCCACATTAAATCCACCCTGACCGGCTGCTCGGAGCAAATCCTGATAAAAGACTCCAGGCCCCTCCTCGGAGTATGGCAGGGCATATACTTCTGCGAATACGACGGCCCAAGAAACAGAACAGTACAAATCCAGGTACGAGGCAACTAGGAAAAAGGGGGACTGGTTACGTTCTGCCGAAGGCAGGTTGTACCTGTCCCCTTTTTTCTTTTTATTCGTTATTGGATATTCCTTGTTGGGGATTGGTTATTCAAATTGGAATGCCATTGATTTCTGGAGTATTTTTGAATATCCAATATCGAACAAGGAACACCCAACACCCAATAAATTACACATTCCGGGTTATAACGGTTATAGGGGTTATAAAAGTTATGCGCAAAAAAAAGGCGAGGTAGCAGAGCCGTCTGGGGGGGAAAACGGTTATCTACTTAGCCTCGCCGAGGATTATATCAACTGCCATCAGGCAGAATCATTCGTCAACATAACTATATCTCATATCGGCAGAAAAGTCAAGCCACTATAAGGAAAATACCACAAAATTAGTTTTTTTTTACTTCAGAAGAGCATTTTGTCATCGTTTCTTTCAAGATTGCTAAGGAAAATGTACCACATAGGCAAAAAATATTCCAACAATGCAATTTTATCGGTTAGATATTTTTTCGCGCTTGAAAATAAGCCCTCGATGTCTTAAAATATCAATCTTCGTGTGACTCATTTTCCAGATAACACGAAAACCCGTTCTTTATATGTATTTTTAATTCAGATAACGCGGACCCGGCAAGGATGCTGATATAAATAGGCCCGCTATGGAGACAATAGGATGGCAAAAGCCAAAAAAATAAATGTCGCCGGCGAAATCTCAACTTTCGCTGACAAGGTATATAAGAAGATACTCAAAACAGACAAACCCTCGATGGTAACCCCGATCCGCTCGTTGTCCAACGTCAAGTACCACCCGAAAAAAGGCTATTTCGAGATGCTCGGCAAGACAAAAGTGCGTACGCTAACCGTCAGCACCGTCAAGACATTTGCTCAATCTCTCAAGATGATGGCTCTGTCGAAGGAGCTAATTGATACAGACGACATGGCAACAAAGAGGGAAGCCTACTACATCTCCAAGAACTGGGGCAAAGCCGGCTTCAAGGAGCAGCCCGAATCAGACACCATCATGGACGACGTAGAGGCAATGTTCGGCGTAAACCGCGAGCAATTGAAGTTCGTCCCCGAGGAAAAGGGTGGTGACATTGCCGGCCAACTGATAGTAATTGACCGCGACTCCAAGGGCAATAAGCTAAAGATCGACTGCACAAAGTTCGGTTCAGGCGCATATTCCATCCCCAGCGACGTCGAAAACCTCGAGTTCAAGAGCAAAGCGAAATTCATCCTCGCCATCGAAACCGCCGGTATGTTCCAGCGTCTCGTAAAATACGACTACTGGGACAAAAACGACTGCATCCTCGTCAGCATGGGGGGCGTCCCCACCCGTGCATGCCGCCGTTTCATCAGACGCCTCTCAGACGAACTCAATATCCCAGTATACGCCTTCGTCGACGGCGACCCATACGGCTACTTCAACATCTACAGAACCCTAAAGGTAGGCTCAGGAAACGCCGCCCACCTCAACGAATTCTTCTGCGTGCCAAAAACCAGCTTCCTCGGAGTAACCCCCCAGGACGTCATAGACTACAAACTCCCGACCCATCCGCTAAAAGATGTCGACATAAAACGGGCCAAGGACGCTCTAAAGAACGACCCCTTCGTAATCCACCACAAATCCTGGCAAGCCGCCATAAACCAGATGCTAAAGATGGGCGTACGTGTCGAGCAGCAGGCATTCGCAAAGCACGGCCTGGGCTTCGTAGTAGACCAATACTTGCCCGAAAAACTAAGCAACATAAAAAAATTCTTACCGTAATGTCGCCATCTTGCCGGCATCGCTGTTCTTAAAGATGAAAAATTGACCATAGGACGGCTCGTACGCTTTACGTTTTTTTGCTGCCCGTTGCCCGCTGTCCGTTGTACGTTTAATTTTTTTTTAAAATCCCTATTGCCCCGGCAAAATAAGTCCTTATAATTACACCCATGCAAGAAATAGCCGACAGACTAAAACGCGTTGAAGACAATATCGCAGCAGCATGTGACCGTGCTTCCAGGTCAGTCGAAGATGTTATGACGATAGTAGTCTCCAAGACCGCACAGATAGAGTGCATCAAAGAGGCCATCCGCCATGGATATACCAACCTCGGCGAAAACCGCGTTCAGCATCTAAAGCAGATATCAAAGGAAGTCGCCGAATTTCTCGAAGCCGGCAAAGACGACCCGACCCTCCCGGACAGTGTAACCTGGCACATGATCGGCCACCTCCAGCGTAACAAGGTTCGCTCGGTCCTCAAGACCAGCTCTTTCATCCATTCCGTAGACACTCTCCGCCTCGCCGAAGAGATCAGCGAAGCTTCAGAAAAGCTAAAAATAACACCAAGCGTTTTGCTCCAGATAAACTGCTCCGAAGAGCCCCAGAAATACGGTGTCCCCGTAGGCGCCGCGATTCACCTAGCCGAGCAAATGGCCACGATGAACAATATCCGCCTCGTCGGCCTGATGACGATGGCACCTTTGACCCTCAACAAGGACATCGTAAGGTCATCTTTCGTACGTGCCCGCGAAATATTTGAAGAGATCAAAGACGACGGTCTCGTCGGCACGGAATTCAAACACCTGTCAATGGGAATGAGCCAGGACTACGAGATAGCCATAGAAGAGGGAGCAACAATACTAAGAATAGGCTCGGCCATCTTCACTGACAACAAGATAACCAGAAGAATTTAGACTCCACTTGTACCGCTGACTTCCAGCCGGCTTTGTCGCGTCAATAATTACTGTTCTGCCACTTAGATGCCAGATCCGCAAAGTCTATCATATTGATTATCCCGTCCTTGTTTATATCCAAAGGCAGCGCACCCGTCGTCGCCATCCAATGTTCGGCGAAGACTCTCAGGTATTCCATATTGACGATCAAATCCCCATCAGCCTCAAGCTCCATGATCGTAGTAAAGCTGTTTGTCCCGCCTGCCGTACCGATGATCCTTATCGCCGTGCCGACCGTCGGTTCAAATGTAAACGTAATCTCCTGATACATTTTATGTTTGTCCAGCGGTTCCGATACCTGGATATTTGCCGGGCTGATAAAGTTACCCTCATGGAGGATTTCTACTCTAATATCCTCAAAAAAACCGCCATCCAGGACGTCACTTCTAACATAAGTATTGATTCCTTTCCAGTCGACATCGCCCTCATAGAAGGTAACCCCGCTAAAACTAACTTCACTGGAAAAGTTTAACTGATAATAATCTTCCACAGGTCTCAGTGCCGGGTTAGAAACATAAGTGTAGTATGGTTTATGGCCGTTATACGAGTTGTCTTTTATGCCGTCGATGATCGCATTAAGGTTTGACCTGTCGATATTCGAATTGAAATTTTCCACAGACGCCGAAGGGCTAACGCTCATCCCTGCCGCCAGTGCCTTTCCGACAAGTCCCGATGGCCCCGTTGGGTCGGGTTTTTCAGGGTCGGTTATAAGTCCCGCGGCGCTGACCGGGATATGATAAGTTTTTTCAGGTTCATTGGTTATATAACCGCCGCGGCTGATAATATTTGCTCCGGCAAGGTCGGCGATCTTCGAGGCAATATTCGAGATCGTGTCATATTGCGGGTTAGTGACGCTGTGGTCGGGAAGAAACGGCCTGTAAACATTTTTGTATACGTCCCCGCAAACCGCCGGATCCGTCAGCTCACCCGGCAACCCGGAGTAACCTTCGATAACGCCGATGATCCCTGCCGCCGTTGCCGGATTGCAGTCGCAGTCCCACCCCGCCAGAACGCCGATCTGTGCAGTTTCCTTAAAATCGCCTTCGCCATAAAGAAGGCAAAGAACCGTCGCCCCCGTGTTGACCGTCGATTCGATCCAGTTATAATACCTGTAGTTTGACTGCGTCCCCTGGTAGCTGTCATACAGTTTTCTTCGCGTAGACCGCCAGTCGGCAACCCCGTCAACCATATCTTCTGTGTACCACTTTTTCACATCGGATATTACCTTATGCGTCCTGCTGCTTTGCGGAATCGCTTCAAGCCCCT
>JAIPFN010000166.1 GCA_021736615.1 Phycisphaerae bacterium
CTTACTATGCCGGGGACGCGCGTGCCGCCTTCGAGGGCACTCCATTTCGATCCGCGATACGGCAGACAACCGGATTTCTCGTGCGGGTTGGGCCCGTTGTCGGATATGAAGACGATTATGGTGTTGTCGTAGACTTTCAGCTCTTTGAGCGTTTTTATGATCTCGCCGATGCGGTAGTCGACCTCCTCTACTACGTCGCCGTATTTGCCGTAGTCGGATTTGCCCTGCCAGTCGGGATGAGGCTCAACGGGGAAATGCGGTGCGGTATACGGCAAGTAGAGAAAGAAGGGTTTGTCCTTTTTGTCTTTGAGGAAACGTATCGCCTCGGTTGTGAACTGCTCGGTGAGCATTTTGTTGACGTTCTTTTCCTCGACTACTTCATCGCCGCGCCAGGTCTTTCTGGTCTGGTTGTTGCTGTGAGAACTGTAGTACGAGAAATCAAAACCCTGTGCGCCGGGGCGGGTTTCCGGCTGGTCGCCAATGTGCCATTTGCCGGAGATGGCAGTTGCATAACCTTCAGATTTGAATATCTCGGCAATGGTAATCGCCTCCGGGCTTAATCCTTCATGGAAGCCCATTTTAAAGCCCATCACGCCAATCTCCCAGCCGAGACGCGACGGGTATGAACCTGTCATCAAAGCAATACGCGAAGGAGTGCAGACAGTCGCACCGGCGTAGAAACTTGTAAGACGCATACCGCCTTTGGCGAGGCTGTCAAGAACAGGCGTCTTGATTTTCGGGTGGCCGTAGCAGCTAAGGTCGTAGTAACCGAGGTCGTCGACCATTATCAGGAGGACGTTGGGTTTTTGCGGGGCCGCGTAAAGTGTCGCTGCGAAAGTGAGTAGTGCGATAAGTATGATATTTGTAAGTTTGTGGTTCATATTTTCAGCCTTGTTTATTTATATCGATTATCTATTAGTCATCATTTACCAGACGATTTAAGTTGCCGGGTTATTTCAATATTATTTCAAGGATTTGGAATTATTATGTCGGTTAATTTTATATTATGGCTGGGTGATTGTAAATGATTAAATCAAACTGACCGAATCGGTCAGTTTGAAATGAATAATGATTCCCGACGTAAAGCCGGGATGTTCCATATTGTATAATGTATAATGAATGATTCGGCCTGAAGGCCGAGGCTATTATACAAAAATGGCTATTGCGTAATTCTTTTAGATGCAAACACTTACGTAAAAACCTAAGCCCTTAGCGATCAGTTTCAGCATGGGCACAGCCCATCCTACCTAGGAAAATACTGTGGGCAAGATGCCCACAGTACGGGACGTATAAGCTTTTGTTAGTCGGCGAGGGTTACGTTTACGGGTACGGGGTTTGTTACTATGTCGAAAACCGGTGAACGCTGCTGGGCGTACTGGCATAGTTCTTCTATCTTTTCCCGTGGAGAGTCTGATTTAACGCGGAAGGTTACATCTATGCTTTCGTAACCGGTTCGGATATCTTCGTTTAGACCCAGGAAACCGTTTATGTCCAGGTGGCCTTCAAGGTCTATCTCCAGACTTTCGACGTGTATACCCTGGTCGGTGGCATGGTAGATAAACGCGGCGTTAAGGCAGGCACCAAGTGCATGCAAAAGAGCCTCTGTTGCGTTGGCAGCCTGGTCGCTGCCGAGGAGAAGGACCGGCTCGTCGCCTTCGAGGACATGCGTTTTGTCGCGGTGGATGGTCTCTCCTGATGCACAAAAATCGCCGATCTCTGTCTGGCAGTAAGCACCGCTTACCCATTTGTTCCTAGCCTTAAAAGTGTACTTGCCGATTTCTGGACTCTGCCTTAAACTGCTCATACAATCGGAAAGTTCGTCTACCGAAATACCGTTTAAAATTGTCTGCTGAACCATTAGTAAATCCCCCAATTATTGTTGTTGATTTATGGCGGGCCGCGGCGACGCCTTTGCGATTACATCGGCAGCAATGTGTTGGATATTAACGAAAAAAACTTAACCACAGATTTCACGGATTTACACGGATTATTAATAACCATGAAGAACATGAAACTCATGAAGAAAAGAAGAAAGTACTTTAAAAAAAGAGAAAAAAAGACAGAAGTTGGTGTTGCGGAATTTTAAATGTAACTTTTTGTTAGATATTGAATTGCAAAATATATTATGAAAAAACGCGTATATAAAACAAGCAGTTGAAGTATTGTATTATGAAGAAAAGAATTAAAAAAAAGGCGGAATTTAGAAAGCGGCTGGTTCTATATGATTATGTAATTGTTTTTTTGGCACATTTATTTGTTTTTGACGTAGTTTAGTTAGTTGCTCATAGCTAATAAAGTAACATGCAACTTCCACTTATCGCGGAGCGGTAAGGAAAAGGAAGGCCATAGGGCGAAATCCTGTTGGGCGACTTAAAAGAGGGACAGAAATTTGACTGTTCCTCTTTTTTTATGGAAAATTATTGCCCGGTTGGCCTTATTGTATTATTGGTGTCGGGTCGAATGTTGACAGGTCCAAATTAAACATCCAGAGGGCGAACATAGCCATTGCAGCTACGACGGCTATTATCAAGGCGACAATGACCATCGAACCCATTATAGCCCATAAACGGGTGCTTTGGAGGAAATGCTCCATCCTTTGAAAGGACGGGTGGGCCTCAAAGCCGCTGCCTCGGTGTGACCAGTATTTTTTGTTTAAAGCATACATTTTACTAAACCTTTCTGCTCCCATGCCAGCGAGCAACATCACGTAACAGACCAACGCACTAGAAATGACCGTTATGCATTTCAAAAGCCGCGGGCTGGAAGCGGCCGCTACAACCCACATTAATATATACGTTTTATTGTGTCGATGGCTGATATTTTTCGTATCAGACTGTGAGAGAGTGTTTATTTGAAAGGATTGAACTATGTATCATTTGCATCCAATAAAAGGTTTTCACTTTTCCGAGTTTCATGCCGGGTCAGGTTTTCAGCAGTTTATTCATGATGAGAGGGTTCAGGCCGTGGCTGTGGCTGTGGCGCTGATCGCTATTGTCACTTTTGCCGTTTGGCTTGGGTCGCTTTGATAAAACCGGTGTGAATACGAAGGGAGTGTGAGTATGGACAAGATCAAGAGACATATGGCTGTGAATATGCCGATAATCCGGGCGTGCTATTCTCAGGATATTACGCCGCAGGAGAGAAGATCGCGTATACAACCAATACGAACTAGCCGCAAAAGTCCGCATGAGTGGGAAGTTCCTGGTAAAGAACATCCCATGATCAGAAGGAAAGCGAAATAAGTTTTTAGATCGGCTTGATGCTTATTACGTTTTCGGTGTTTTTGTCGAGGTTCACGTGCCAGTGTTCGAGAAAGTCGCTGAGGGTCATTTCGTATGTTTTTTTATAAGATTTTCCCTCCGAGCCGTCATACGGCTGGGGCCAGGTGATTGTTCTGATCTGGTACATCAACTTCTGGGCGATGAGGAAATCCATCTCGGCAGTCGGCTGGGGACATTCGGTTGATTCAATCGGTTTAATATCTTCCATAGTCATCATTATTATAGGCCCTTTTCAAATGTATATTGTCAATTTTATAATGTATAATTAAGGTTTCGGCGTAAAATTGGGTTCAGTTGAGATTTTTTGGGGTTTCAGGTGGTTTTTATGGTCTCTTTTTGAATTATTATAAAAATCGAAATCTAAAATCACAGATTTATGCGGTTAGACTTGAGTCATATGGCAAATAAAAAGGCTTGTAAGTTATTGACTTACAAGCCTTTATGAATCGGGGCGACAGGATTCGAACCTACGACCTCCTGGTCCCAAACCAGGCGCTCTAGCCAAGCTGAGCTACGCCCCGTAAATATTACGAATTTCTGAGTATACCGCATTCAATCTTAAAATACAACAAAAAATTCCAAAAAAACAACTTAATGCGAAAAATACTGTTTTTAAAGTCTGTATGTGAGTTTTTATAGTAGCAAACAGGAACAAAAGAAATTTGCCTTTAAGCAGTCTGCTGGCAGGATGCCAACAGCAGGTTGCCCCTAAATAAACTCGCCGACACATTGTTTTTTATGCGCATTTGGCTTGACGTTTTGTCGATTTTGTGGTTCAATCGGATAAATATGGGCGTTTTCCGGGCTTTGGTTTAAGCAGGAGGCGTATGAAAAAAACTAGAAAGAAATATTATCAACTTTTTAATAAGGTGAATTACTATGAAGATTAGTGCAAGGGCTGCCGGTGTTCCGGCTTCTGCTACTATGGCGGTTACTGGACGGGCTAAGGAAATGAAGGCTGCGGGTATTGATGTTGTCAGCTTTGGGGCAGGCGAGCCGGATTTTGATACGCCTGATTTTATTAAGGATGCTGCGATTGCGGCTATGAAGGCGGGGAAAACGGGTTATACCGCGACGCCTGGGATTCCTGAGCTTCGCAAGGCTATCAGCGAGAAGTTTAAAGCCGATAACGGACTTGACTATACTCCAGATCAGATCATTGTCAATATCGGGGCCAAGCACTCTGTTTATGAGGCTATGCAGGCTGTTGTCGATCCGGGCGACGAGGTTCTTTTGCCTGCGCCGTACTGGGTGACTTATCCTGAGACGGTTAAACTGGCCGGCGGGATCCCTGTTATTGTTGAGACGAGCGAGAAGAACTCTTATAAGATCACTCCAGAAGAGCTTAAGGGTGCGATTACCGACAAGACCGCCCTGCTGGTGCTTAACTCGCCGAACAACCCGGGCGGGTTCACGTATTCTCAGGAAGAGCTTATGACGCTTGCTAAAGTGCTTGAAGGTACCGATGTTATGGTTCTTTCGGATGAAATATATGAAAAGCTTGTCTACCGGGGCACGAAATTTGTCAGCTTCGCGTCGCTTAGCGAGGATGCGTACAACCGCACGCTTACTATCAACGGTTTGAGCAAAGCGTATGCTATGACGGGCTGGCGGCTTGGTTACACGGCTGGTCCGCTTGGGGCTATTAAGGCTATGGGCAGGCTTCAGTCGCATATGACGCAGAATCCAGTGACGTTCTGTCAGGATGCGGCTATCGCGGCACTTAAGGATACGACGGGTACTGTCGAGAAGATGGTTGTTGAATTCGAGAAGCGTGGGGCACACATGGCCGAAAGGCTTAATGCTATCGATGGAATCGATTGCAAGGTGCCTACGGGAGCTTTCTACTGTTTTCCTGATGTTACGGCGCATTATGGCCGAACTCTAGGTGGTGTTAAGATCGAAAACGGCACTGATTTTGCCAATGCACTGCTTGAAGATGCCAAAGTTGCTGTTGTTCCGGGCGATCCGTTCGGATGTCCTAATAATGTTCGTTTGAGCTTTGCGTGCTCAATCGAGCAGATCGATAAGGGCATTGATCGCATCGCTGAATGGCTGAAATAAATGTATAATGATTCCCGACGTAAAGCCGGGATGTACCATATAGAAAAAAGGGGACAGGTACAACCTGCCTTCGGCAGAACGTAGCCAGTCCCCCTTTTTCATTGTCAGGTGTTAGTTTATTTTGAGTCGTGCGATAATTATGAAACCGCCTTACGGCGGAAACTATTTATATTCGCGGGCTGGAAGCCCCCGCTACGGGGTTGGGCAGAATTTAGTCGGTATGGATACCGGTGTTTTTTTAGGAAATGGTTTATGGCTGCTGATTTGGATCGTTCTGGTGAGGTTGTTGAACCTTTAGAGATAAAGAAAGATCGCAGTGTTTTTGCGGGATGGCCTACTTTGGTCTTTCTTGCGGGGATGCTAGTGTTCGCTTTTCATGCGTGTACGCATATGGTTGCCGCCGGGGATACGTGGGTGGCTATGGCTTGCGGAAGGCATCATTCTAATCATTGGGTCGATACGGTCGAACCTTTCAGCTTCAACAGCCATAAAGCAGGGCCGACAAAGAATACTATTAAGAAGTGGCCGAAGTGGGCGCAGAATATTGCCGGTAAGTTCGATATCGAGACCGTTAGAAAGTGGCACCCTACCGGGTGGGTTAACCAGAACTGGCTTACGCATACGACGTTTTATCAGTTTGCCAAGCGGTTCGGCAGCGGCGGTGAGTATAACTATGACGGGCTGGTATACTGGAAGTTCATAATCTTTACCATAGAGGCGTTCTGTCTTTATTTCTTTGCGAGGCTTATCGGGGTAAGTATTCCTATGTCGGCATTGGCGTCGTCGATGGCGCTGCTTGTCGGGCGAAGTTTCCTGGACATAAGGCCGGCTTGTTACGCGAATGTTCTTTCGGCGGTACTGCTGCTTGTCATGGCCCTTTCGATCTATAAGAACTACCGGTATATCTGGCTGATCGTTCCGCTTACGGTGTTCTGGTCGAATGTTCACGGCGGGTATATCTATGTATTTATGATGATGTTTCCGTTTATCGGGTTTAACTTTGTTTGCATTCCTTTCCAGAACAGGTTTTACTCTGTCGGCATTAAAGGTGTTTACCATGCTATAGGTGCGGGATTCGCGGCGTTTTTTGCGATGGTTCTTTTTAACCCGTTCCATCTTACGAACCTTACGCATACGTTCGAGATCAGTGTCAGCAAACATGCCGAGTCGTGGCGGAGCGTTAACGAGTGGCATCCGGCGTTTCAGATGGATAACCCAGTGGGCAGTTCGTGGCCGTTTTTGTATATGTTTATTATCATGTGGGTTGTAGTTATTTTGTGGAGTTTCTCGAGATTTCTTAAGCCACGTGTCCAGACTAATACCAAAAGACGGGCAAGGCAGAAAACTCTTGAGCCTCAACTGGATTGGCCGAAGGTCGATCTTTCGATCATCTTTATCGCAGGGCTTAGCGTTTATATGGCGGTGGCGTCTCGCAGGTTTATTCCTATCGCGGCTGGGGCGGCTTGTCCGGTTCTGGCTTTGATGCTCGAACAGAGTGTCTGGATGGTTCTTTCGCGTCGTAATTATGAGCTTAAGGGTAAGCTTGAAATGCCTGCTTTACCGCCGGTATTTACCCGATGAGTGATTATTGGTGCGGCACTTGCAACCATTGGCTTTGGCGGGTTCTTGGGCGCGAAGTTCAAGAGGATATATCTTGATCCGTGGCCGAATGACGATATTCGCGACAGCGTGTTTATGCGGATGACGGCGTCGAATGTCAAGCCTTTCGACGTTTGTCAGTTTATGCGGGATAACGAGCTTAGCGGTAAAATGTTTAATTACTGGACCGAAGGGGGAGCTTTGGCGTTTGGGCAGTGCCCCGATCCGAAGACGGGAAAGATACCGCTTCAATTGTTCATGGACGGGCGTGCACAGGCGGCGTATGACCATTCGAATTTTCAGCTTTGGCGGTATCTGTACGCCGGCGGTCCGGGAGTGAATGACGCCCGCAGGGCCGGTCGATATATAAAACCCGGAAGCGCGGAGATGAAAGAGGTTGGCGAGTTTTTGAACGAGGAGATGAAAAAGCGTGACATCTGGGTTTTTGTTTTGCCGACATCGCAGTTCAGGCCTGACTCGGACCCAATAAAAGTAAACTATTTCCCGCTTGCATTGTCTGAGCATCCGGAATGGGTGCTGGTTTATATGGACGATCATCAGCAGATGTATGTCAATCAGACGATGAAAAAAGGTAAAGAGCTTTTAAATAAAGTTCTGAACAAAAAGGCGAAGTTCCCTACTGAGTATTCGGAATATCTTACGCTTTCGAGGCTTTATATGCGGATGGGCGGTGCGAAGTCATTGGAGGGGTTCGAGTTAGGTAAAAAAGCTTTTGAGGTCGATCAGACGCAGGCGGCGATGATACAGATTTCGTTTGAAGCGGGACGTTATCCGCATCTATCCAGGCGAGGAGTGAAGTACATTACCGATTATGTCGATGACTTCGTTAAAAACAAAAAAGCGAAGTCCAAAGAAGGCGGATATGCAAAGAAGCTTGAAGCGGCGTATATCGGGGCCAGTTATCTTTCGAAGGTATATGAGAAAACTGATGCTAAGAAAGCAAATGAATATTTACAGTTAACCGCGAATTTCACTGACGAACGAAAACAAATCGCCCACAACTACAAATGGTAGAATCAAACTGACCTTTGGTCAGTTTGTAATTATGAATTACTAATTACTAATTACGAATTTTGGAAACGCCTTCGGCGAGGCTATTTAATTTGAGGACCTTCAGTGAAAGAGAATATTGTTCAGGTTAAGAGTTATCGGTTTGCTTTGCGGATTGTTAAGCTTTATCTTTACTTGAAGCAGGAGAAAAAAGAGTATGAGATAGCCAAACAAGTGCTCCGATGCGGGACATCTATAGGCGCCAATATTGAAGAGGCTATCGGCGGGCAGTCAGAGAAAGATTTCCTTGCAAAGATAGCTATCGCATACAAAGAATGCAGGGAAACAAATTACTGGATAAGACTGCTTTGTGATTCCGGATTTATCTGTGAGAATGAGAAAAAGTCCTTGATAGATGACTCCAACGAATTATTGAAGATAATTAGTTCAATACAAATAAGCATGAAAAGAAAAATGGAAATTAAATAATTACGCTTTTTTGATTCGCCTTAGGCGAGGATTATTTTATGAATGATATTGGTGATAATGTTGCGGTTGATACTGAGGTGGGGAATTGTTCTATCAGTGTTTTCTTTCCTTGCTATAATGAGGGGGAAAATATCGAGAGGGTTGCTGTTAAGGCGGTTGAGGTGCTTCGGGGGGTTAGCGATAACTTTGAGGTTATTATTGTCGATGACGGCAGCAGCGATAGTACGAGGGAGGTTTCGGATCGGCTTGCCGGTGAGATCGAGGAGGTTGTGGTTATTCGCCATGAAACGAACCTGGGATACGGCAGTGCCCTTCAGACGGGTTTTCTGGCGGCGAGCAAGGAACTTGTATTCTATACCGACGGTGACGGGCAGTTTGATATTGCCGAAATGCCGGGGCTGCTGGGGCTTATCAAAGAGTGCGATATTGTCAGCTGCTACAGGCTTAACCGGAAAGAAGGACTTGTCCGCAAGCTTAACGCGTGGTGCTGGGGGAAGCTGGTTTGCTTTGTTTTCGGTATGAAACTTCGGGATATTGACTGCGCTTTCAAGCTTTTTAAACGCAAAATATTTGACGACATTGAGATGCAGAGTACCGGGGCTTTGATCGACGCGGAGATTCTGGCGAGATCGCTGAAAAAAGGGTACACTATTGTTCAACGCGGGGTTCATCATTACCCGCGGGTTGCTGGGAGTTCGACGGGTGCTAATTTATCTGTTATATTGCGTGCGTTTAAGGAGTTGCTGCGATTGCGGAAGGAAATCAATCGTCAGGCGTAAGGTGTGTTTTTACCATGAAGGACATGAAGGAAATCATGAAGAGCATGAAGAAAAGAAATTTAAAAAAGTGATTGGTGTTTTGTTGGGTTTTGTTTGCAACTTTTGTAGTTTTCTTGTTTTGTTGATAGTTTTTTGAATTGTTTTGGTTTTATCCCTGCGTTTCGGGTTTTTGTAATATAAGTACCTGGAAGGAATGGATTCTTATGCGGCTTTATCGATCTCAGAAACTTATGCGGCCTGATCTTAAGGCTCATGTTTATTCGGATGCCCTGCTGGGCAATATGCGTAAACTAAAGGGGCTTTGTCCTGCGGGAACGAAGATGTGCGCCGTTGTCAAAGCGAATGCTTACGGACACGGCATCGAAGAGGCTGTTAATATTCTTAAAGAAGCCGAGGTTGATTTTTTTGCGGTCAGCAGCGTCTATGAGGCGATCCACATTTCGCCTATGGTTAAGAAGCAAAAGATTTTTATACTTGAAGCAATCAATGAGTTTATGGCGCCCGACCTGATCAGCTATTGCGGGAGACGGGATTTTCATTGTGTTATCTCTTCGGTTGAGGGGCTGGAACATGCAGCAAAAATTCTTTCCGGCGGCAATCAAGTGATCAATCTGCATATTAATATCGAGACGGGGATGGGCCGATGCGGGGTTGACGAAGATTATGCGGTCATGCTGATTGATAAGATCGACGAGTGTGCGAATACCCGGCTTGCGGGTGTTTATACGCATTTCGCGACGGCTGACGAGGAAGATTTGACTTATGCTTATAAACAGTTGGCGAATTTCAATGGTTTTCTCGATAAGAATAAAATTCGTCAACGAAAGGATGTTATTGTTCATGCGGCCAATAGCGCGGCAACTATAAAAATTCCGGAGTCACATTTCGATATGGTTCGGTGCGGTATCAGTTTGTACGGGTATTACTCGCGACCGATGTCTGATGCTCCGATTGAGCTTGAGCCGGTTGTTAAATTGCAGGCCCCTATCATTCGATTGAAGAAGATACCAACGGGACATGCGGTGAGCTATGGGTGCTCGTTCGTTACGAAACGGGATACGTTAGTCGGGATCGTTCCGCACGGGTACGCCGACGGGTACTGGCGGGCGTTTTCGAATAATGCCAAGATGATCGTCGGTGGAAAGGCGGTCGATGTAGTCGGGCGGGTTTGTATGGACCAGGTGCTGATCGATGTTACGGATGTTCCGGGTGTGTCGGTCGGACAGATGGCGACTATAATTGATAACGACAGAGATTCGGTGTGCAGCGCTTATGCATTGGCGGATATTGCCGGGACGATTTGTTATGAGATTTTGATTTGTATTCATGCGCACGTTACTAAAATTGTTCATTAAGGCGTGCGTCGGGCAACGGGCAGCGTACAGCGTAAAAATTATCCGCGGATTACGCGGATTTAAAAACTAACAAACTGAACCACGGATTTCACGGATTTACACGGATTATTAATAACCATGAAGAACATGAATCCCGACGTAAAGCCGGGACGCGAGTGACTTATGAAGAAAAGAAGAAAGTTGTTTTTAAAAAACGAGCATAAAAAACAAGAAGTTGAAAGATTGCAGTATTGATTATAAACTTAAAACTTTGCCACAGAATGATGGATTATTCGGACAATAATAAGTAAATCTGTAACATTTTAGTCATGTGCAGAAAAATATGAAACCGCCTTCGGCGGATGCTATTTTACTATGGATTCCCGCCTTCGCGGGAATGACAAAACACAAAGGGCACTTGGCTAAAATTTAACGTAAATCTTAGCGGCGCGGGCGTAGCCCTGCCTACAAAAGCCGGCAAGATGGCGGCGGTACATAGGTGTGTTTTTGATGGCAGAAAAAACTTTTAATATGTTTGTTTACGGGTCTTTGCGTGACCCTTCTATTTTCAAGTCTGTTTGCGGGCTTAGTTTTGGTATGAATCCTGCGCTTACGCATGAGAAGCTTCTTCGGGCTGAGCTTGCCCTTCTTGCGGGGTATCGTAAGGTTAGCCCCGACAATGTTTATTATTATGCGGTCAAAAAAAGCAATGCCAAGCTTGAGGGTATCATTATCTATGACGTGCCGGAGGAGGCCTTTGCCGAGATCGACCGTTATGAGGGTAAGCTGTATGAGCGTGAAACGGTTACCGTGGCTACGAGTGACGGTGAGGCGGATGCGGAGGCGTACCTGGTTAGTCATAGATCGATGCGAAAGCGGTTTGGGGATCGTTTTCATGTTAACCTTATTCATGAGCTTTGGCTTCGTAAGCGTATCGAGAATTTTCTGAAAGAGGATACGCGGCCTGGTGAGGATTCGCAGGATGCCGATACGGAGCGGCGTGCCCGGCGTGAACTGCTTGGGACGACAGAGCGTGACCTTGTTGTCAGTTACCTTGACAGCGGGACGATAAGCGACTATTACCTTGAACATGAGCTTGACCGGCCTTACCCTTCTATTAAGCATCTGTTCGACGATCCCGAGGCGGTTGAGTATATTCCGAATTACATAGGACTGATGGTTAAGCAGGTGATGTTTAATCAGATCGAACAGACGATCCAGGACCGATACCGGTTTGAGATTGACAGACTTGGGGTTTCTCCGAGGTATTTTACGAGATGTATCAGTATTCTTGTTGCGCTTCGTATGATGAACGCTAATGTTTCGGCGATCGAGATGATACTTAAGCGGTGCGTCGATACTATGCCGTGCAATGGCAAATACGATCTTGTTGACTATGTTAAGTATGCCGTCAGTGCGGCAGACAGCATATTCGATTCGCGTCTGATGCAAAGCGAGATGAAGCGGGTCAGGGTTAACAGACAGCCGGGAATTATGCCGATGGGAGCCGAGCTTGAGCTTAGCAACCTTGGTTTCAATACGATCATACCCGGCAGCAAAGCAGTAGATCATGTTTTCGACGGGTTTAAGTACTTTGAGGATTTCCGGCTTGATATTTTGACGTGGAAGCTTGGAGGTTATATAGACGATCACGGATTGAACAGTAAGCTGTCCCGGCGAAAGGGTTTTCTGGAGTTTGCGCCGGGGAGGCTGAATATTATAGGAGAGTTGTCTAAACCGGCGACGGCAGACCCATGGCTGCTGAATCAGCTTATTCATGAGATATGTGTTTTCTACCCGGTGCGGCCGCATAGTTTGCATTTGACGTTTCAGTTGCAAAATCGGCAGAGACAGAACCAGCGGATGCTTCGACTTAGTATTGTTAAATGTCTGTTTGCGCTCGGCGGCGGTACGGAACTGCGAAGGAGCGGGAGGTTGTGGGTTTCACGTATGGGGCATGATGAGATTCAGCAGGATAAGTATGGCGAAGAGCTTGTTTTTGCGAGGTCCAGTAAGCGGGTTTCCCAGCTCAGGGGGG
>JAIPFN010000167.1 GCA_021736615.1 Phycisphaerae bacterium
CGGCCGATGAAACTTCGTATAAACTCTGCTGCCAGGATGGACCGGTTTTTGACAGTAAGGATATTGACTTTGGATAACAAACCAGATATTAGCGTTGATTTTGCCGGACTTAAACTGGCAAACCCTGTAATGACGGCTTCGGGCACCTGCGGGTATGCCGATGAACTGTCGAGCTTTTTTGATGTGTCATCACTGGGCGGATTTATAACCAAAAGCGTCACACTTGAGCCGCGGCTGGGAAATCCTCCTCCGCGAATAGTCGAGACTAATGCCGGAATGCTTAACGCTATCGGGCTGGCGAATCTCGGCGTCGAACGGTTTATCGCTGAAAAGCTGCCGATCATTGAAAAAATGTCAACAAAAGTATTTGTCAACCTCGCAGGCAGGGAGATCGACGACTATGTAGCGGTTACCGAACGGCTTGCCGGACGCGATGGGATAAGCGGATTTGAGCTTAATATCAGTTGTCCGAATGTCAAAAAAGGCGGTATCACTATCGGAACCGACCCGGAACAGGTCGAAAAAATCACCAAAAAAGTCAAAAAAGCAGCAGGAAATCTGCCATTAATGGTGAAATTGACCCCGACAGTAACAGATATTTCTGTCACCGCCAAAGCCGCAGTCGAAGGCGGAGCGGACGCACTTAGCCTGATCAACACCTTTACCGCAATGGTTATCGACATCGAAACACGAAAACCGGTGCTCGCCAACAGAACCGGCGGGATTTCCGGCCCGGCGATTAAACCTATTGCCGTTTACCTGGTAAATAAGGTCTATAACGAGGTGACCAAACCGACTGGAATACCCATACTCGGGCTAGGCGGAATAATGACGGCGTCCGATGCCGTAGAATTTATTATCGCAGGCGCTGCCGCTGTCGCTATAGGAACAGCGACCTTCCCGGACCCTATGGCCGCGATGAATATTATCGATGGGATAGAGAAATACTGCCGGAGAAAAGAGATTTCCGAAATTAAAGATTTAGTAGGTTCCTTGCAGTAAGAACGCTGATGTGTTACAATATATGATGAATGTAATATTTGATTAGCCGGACGCAATATGGATGTACTGAAACTTCTATTTGAATATTTTCCTACCGCGGTTTTTACCGGTAAAGCACTGGTCTTTATCAGCGAGGACTGGCGGGTTGAGCTTACCGAGCACAAAAATGCTGATTTTTCGCAACTTACAAGCCATCTTCCGCTCGTTCGGGTGAAAATATTCAAAAAAGCACTAAACGGAGAGTTTGTAACCGGTCATTATGAGGATTTTCAACTGGATTCTCTCAGCGAACTTGCCGGGCAGCTCGAAAAGTACATACAATTCGCAATCGGGACAAATATAAGAGAAAACGCCTGATCAGGCCAGTCCTGAAACGGATAAGGGAATCCTAAATCAAGCTTTGATAATGAGATCAAATGACAATTTCACATATATCCTAATTTGTAAGCTTATTTAATGGATTATTTTTTTCTAAATCAAACTGAACAAGGTGTCGAAATACGCGTTAAAGTAGTACCCGGATCGAGCAAGACCCAGATAAGGGGTACTCTTGGCGAGATGCTGAAAATTAAGGTCGCCGCTCCGCCTGAAAAGGGAAAGGCCAACCAGTCTCTTATCGCATTTATGGCAAAATTGCTGGGATTGAAAAAAAACGACATCGAAATAATTTCCGGCAAAACGAATCCTGTTAAAGTCCTGAGAATTTCAGGAGCCGATCCAACGGCCATCTTGTCGAAGATAAATCTTTGACAGGATTGAACAGGTGAGAAGTAGAACAGATGAGCAGGTGACAATGTTTTGCCTTTGGCGAGGCTGTATTATTTCCGGGAATAACTGTATGAAAAAACGTATTGTAACATTATTGATCGCCGCAATGCTGCTGCCGTGCGTAAGCCAGGCATACTACGAGCTAGCCAATGTGCGTAAACGCGGGCTGCACAAAAACTCTATCGAATCTGTCCTTCGTCTAAAGGACGACCAGATCGACATCGCCACGGCCGCGCTGCTGCTTTCGCGTGACTGGGGCACGAATAAGAGTCTGCAAATGTATCGGCGCAAGATCGACCAGATGGCACAGGTAATACTCGGTCGACTCGACGAGGGAAACATCCCAATCGATCAACACTCAATACCGGTCATCAACGACTACCTGTTCAAAGAGCTCGGGTTTAAATCGGTGGAAACGGCAGACGACCCGGAGGATCTTTTCCTGCATATCGTGATCGACAAGAGACGCGGATACTGCTTGAGCCTTTCTATACTGTACCTTTCTATCGCCGAGCGTATCGGTCTGCCGATTTACGGCGTCGTAGTGCCGGGGCATTTTTTTGTCAGGTATGACGACGGTGAGCACCGATTCAATATAGAAACGACCAGTCTTGGACGCACCGCCAAAGACGATCACTATATTAAAAAGTTCAAGTGCCCCACCGATAAAAAAAGTATCTATCTGAAAAACCTCACCACCGCCCAGTCGCTTGGCTGTTTCTTTAACAACCTTGGCAACAGCTATAGCATCGTCAACGAGACGGATTACGCGCTGATCGAGTTGGAACGAGCTGTCATGATCACGCCGGACCTTGCCGAGGCCCGAACGAACCTAGGCAATATCTATCTGGCTAAAGGTTTCGCCGACGAGGCAATCGAGCAGTACAAATATGCCCTGTACATTTTACCGAACGACTTTAAGGCCCGAAACAACCTGGCAAACGCATATAACCGTCAGGGGCTTACAGATGCGGCTATCAAAGAATACCTGGCCGCAATAAAGCTGAAACCGGACTTCGCCGACGCGCACAGAAATATCGCTACGGCCTATATCAATTCGGGCAGTTACAGCAAGGCTATCAGTTCGCTTGAAAAAGCCGCAGAACTCGACCCGGGCGACAGCAGGACATTCCATTTGCTCGGAGACACATACACGCGGAAGAAAGACTTTAGCAAAGCGATCACAAATTACAAAAAATCACTTGCGATCAACGCTTCGTCACCTGCGGTGAGTACCAATCTTGCTTTCGCATACCTGGGCACCGACAAACCTAAAGAAGCGGCTGCGATGTTCCAGTATGCTATCAAGCTCGACCCGTTGTACACGAACGCTTATTTCGGCCTGGCAAACTCGTATAAAAAACTCGGCTTTACGGACGAAGAGATCGAAACTTATAACCAACTCATCGAGATCGACCCGAAACAGATCGCAGCACTTCAAAACCTCGGCAATGCCTACATCGAGAAAAAGGCCTATGAAAAGGCAATCGAATATTATTCGCTTGCACTACGGCTTGATCCGGGTAATGGCGACATCCACCACAACCTGGCGATCGCTTACCTTAACCTGCAACTCTATGCCGAAAGTGCCGCCGAATATACACTGGCAATCGAGATTAACCCGGCAAACGCTTCGGCTTACAACGGTTTAGCTATCTGCTGCTACATGCTCAAAGACTTTGAAGCATCAAAAAGTAATGCACAAATAGCCAAAAAACTCGGCTTTACTGTAGACAAAAAACTTCTTAAATAATATCGAATTTCATTAAAAGAGATCAAAAATGAAAAAGAAAAGCCTGCTCAAAAAGATCGTATATGTAATCCTTGCCCTAATCCTGGCCATACCGGTTTTGATTTCCGTATTCGGCGGCAAGGCCCTAAAAGCCGGAATAGAAACAGCGGCATCGAAAACACTTAAAGTCAACGTCACTGTCGAAGACGTTTCGCTTTCGATACTGAAAGGCTCGGTGGAACTGGAAAACCTTATCATCCCAAACCTCGAAGGGTACGAAAACCCTAACCTGCTCGAAGCTGGTAAAGCCAAGGTCGATGTGGGGTTAAAGTCACTGATGAGCGACACTGTCGAGATCGACGATATGATCTTTAATGACATTACAGTTGTCATAGAGCAAAAGGGACTTACAAATAACCTGAAGGAACTTCTTAAATCTCTGCCGAAGCCGGACGAGAAACCAGACGACAAAACTGACGACAAAGAAAAGGCCGAAAAAAACCTCCTGATCAAAAACCTCGAGATGAATAACATTACCGTCAAGATTAAACTTATCCCCCTTCCCGGAAAGGCCGATACTATCCCGCTAAAACTTGCCCCGATCAAAATGACCGACCTGGGCACCGATAATAAAATGTCAGTCGCTGCACTTACGGCAAAGATATTAGGCGCTATCGCGATGGGTGTCGCAGAACAGGGAGTCGGTATTATCCCCGACGAGATCATCGGACCTATCAAGGGGGTTCTGGGGGCCGGCTCGGATGCGATTATCGAGGGAGGCAAAGAAGTCATCAAGGGCGCAGGTGAAGTTCTCAAGGGCGCAGGAGACGCCGGAAAAGACATTTCTGATGGGATCAAGGGACTCTTTAAAAAGAAAGACTAGCTGCCAAACTGGACGCTTGGCTAGTTTGAAATTACGGGTTACGAATTGAAGATTCGGCCTTTTGGACGATGCAGTTTTCAATAATAATACTCTATGAAAAACGATACCATTGAGTTTACCGAAGACAATGCTCCGCCTCCCTGCTGTGAAGAAGGCAAACGCGGAGTGATCGTCAATCCCGGCGCATTGGGCGACTCCATACTCATTCTGCCGCTTGCCGAATACATGATAAAAACCCTCGGCCTGTCTTCAGTCGACATCATAGGCAAAACCGACTATGTAGACTTTTGCCCGGGACGCAGTTGCATACGAAATGTCCGTGCGATCGATTCAATACAGTTCCATCGCTTCTTTGTCGACGAGAAGGATTTTTCTATCGAAGAAAAGGATCCTCTGGTTTCGGCTTTTGCCGGTTACGATTGGATCGTAAGCTTTCTGGGCGAGGCAGAGACCGACTTCGAGAAAAACCTTATCTTTACGATCTACTCGACTCAGTCAGCCGAAATTTCGATCCTGCCGATTTTCGCTCCTGACGGCAGCGACTGCCACATCGCCGATTTCTATATCAAAAAATTCATACACGAAAATGATTTCGAACCAGTCGAATACAAATTCAACCACCAGGGAACTTTGATAAACCCGGTAAATACAGACCTGCAGTGGGGACGGCAGTTACTTGCGTGGGTGGGGATAAACCCCAACGCGAAAACTGTTATCATCCAACCCGGCAGCGGCGGCAGGCACAAATGCTGGTACCTGGACAACTATTGCAAGATTGCCGCTGACCTTAAAGACAACGGTTATCAAGTTCTGTTTCTGCTTGGCCCTGCCGAACAGGAAAGATTCACCGATTCACAGAAACAAAAACTGAGCAACGCCGGCAAAATCATTTTTTCGCTGAATATCAAGCAGGTCATGCAGTTGTTGTCGGCGGCGAGGGGATATATCGGAAACGACAGCGGAGTAACCCACCTGGCAGGCGCTGCCGGAACAAAGACTGTCGCTGTGTTCGGACCGACCGCCCCGAATGTCTACAAGCCGATAGGCCCGAATGTCGTCGCCGTAACCGCAGAATCTGCAAGTTTTAGCGAATATTGCGAAAATTCGCAAATTCTCGTGAAAGATGCTATTTACTCACTTCTAAACGATTGACCTATATGGATTTATAATTTATAATTGATTATTTATAAATTAGGATTCGCGTTTCCGTCTTTGCTCGGCTACCATAAAAAAACGTCAGCGATGCTATTTTATCGGCATGGGCACAGCCGATCCGGTAATTTCAAGACACTTTGCACAATTTAAGATTCAAAGGAATGTTCCATGAGGTCACAAACATTACAACAATTAGCCGACCACGTGTCGGGCAAAGTCATCGGAGACCCGAATGTCGTTATCGAATCTGTGTCGACGCTGCAAACGGCGGGCCCTGGCCAGATCACTTTTCTAAGTAACGTTAAATATATAAACGATGTGAAAGACACCGGCGCCAGCGCCGTGATCGTAGAACAGAAGTCGGAAGTAGAGATCAACCAGATCGTCGCAAAAGATCCGTACTATGCCCTGCAACAGATCGTAGTCCTTATCCACGGATTCCGGGCCAACAAACCGGTCGGCATTAGCGATAAGGCAAACATCGACGAAACGGCGGTCCTTGGCGATGGCTGTAACGTTTGTGATTTTGTAACGATCTCCGAAAATGTAAAGATCGGCAAAAACTGCTACTTCTACCCGGGCGTATTCATCGGCCCGGATACGACAATCGGCGACAATTGCGTATTCTATCCAAACGCGGTAGTATTCGAAAACTGTGTTATCGGCGACCGCGTGATCGTCCAGTCAAACGCTTCAGTCGGCGAAGACGGATTCGGTTTCTCTACACATAACGGCGAGCACTACAAAATCCCGCAAATCGGAAGAGTGATACTTGAAGACGACGTGGAAATCGGCGCAAGTGCAGGCATCGAAAGGGGAACACTCGACGATACGGTAATCGGCAAAGGAACGAAGATAGGCGACCAGGTAGCGATTGGCCACGGCACAACGGTCGGGCCGCACTGCTTGCTCGTCGCACAGGTTGGTATTTCCGGATCGACCAAGATCGGGCACCACTGCGTATTCGGTGGACAGGTAGGTGTCGCCGGACACATTAAGATCGGCGATATGGTGCGCGTCGGAGCACAAGCCGGAGTCGCCGGCAACCTGGAAGGCGGAAAAACCTACTTAGGCTCGCCGGCTATCGAAGCGGGAAAAGCAAAACGCTCGGTAGTTCTGGTGCCGTTTTTGCCCGAGATGAAAAAACGCATCAAGACACTGGAAAAGAAACTGGAAAAACTTTCAGCGGACAAATCGTAACCTATGAGCAGCCCACAAACAATCGGATTGATCGCCGGCCAGGGAAGATTGCCTTTCATGATCGCCAGCGGTGCAAAGAAGGCCGGCAAAAAAGTCGTCTGCGTAGGGCTTGACGGCAGCGTCGACCCTGCACTGGCCGGACTGGTCGACGTGTTTTTTACCGGTGCCGTCGCACGCCCGGGGGGCTGGATGCGAAAACTTCGCAAGCACGACGTAACCACCACGATAATGGTAGGTGCGGTCGCAAAGACCCGGCTGTTCGATCCGTTTAAGATCATAAAAAACCTGCCCGACTGGAGAGCGATACGCATCTGGTACTGGCGGCTGAGAAAACTGGACAAACGAAACGACACAGTTCTAAACGCTATCGCCGAAGAACTGGCAAGCGGAAATATAATCCTGGAGGATTCTACAATGTATTGCAAGGAACATCTGGCAACGGAAGGTGTAATGACGAAATGCCGGCCGCCCGCTTCGGTGGCCGAAGATATTGAGTTCGGCTGGGACATCGTCAAAAAGATCGGCGAGCTTGACATCGGCCAGGCCGTCGTCGTCAAGGAAAAAGAGGTCATCGCCGTCGAAGCCATCGAAGGGACAGCGCGAATGCTCGAACGTGCCGCCGGCCTCTGCAAAAAAGGCGGGTGGACGCTTATAAAGACCGCCAAGCCGGACCAGGACATGCGTTTCGACGTGCCGTGTATAGGGGCAGACACCATAAGGAGTCTCGCCGAAAACGGTGGTAAGTGCATCGTCGTCGAAAAAGGAAAAACAATAATTCTGGACAAACCGCAGACACTCGAACTAGCCGACAGACTAAACATACCAATTGTCGGACATTGATCATATATGACCCAGCCGTTGCAAAAAATCGCGTTTGACAAAATCAAGCTGTCCCGGTGGACTGTGCATGTCAACGCTGCGTTCCCTTCAGACGCATTAGAAAGTCTTGTGTCGCATGAGGACTTTGACGGGGTTAGAGGGCCGTTTGAAGAAGTTATAGCATCGAAATTTGCCAGGGTACATAAAGGTGCGATTTCTTTTAACGGGCAAATCCACAACCTTTACGTCAAACAATTTCTCTACAGATCGCCGGTTGACTTCTTAAAGCATATCTTACGCCATTCCAGGGCAATGCGTTCACTGAATGCTTCCCGGATGCTAGCGGCCGAAAATCTGCTAACCCCGGAAGTTATAGCAATGGGACAGCTAAGAAAAGGCCCATTCGTAGCAAAGAGCTTTCTGATAACCCGCAGTGTAGAAAATGCACCGAAACTATCATTCTATATCTCAGAAGTAACAGACTTGAAAACCAAAAAGCGATTCATCCATCAACTCGCTGAAACAATAGGCAAAATGCACGCGGCAAATATTTCACACGGAGACCTGAGAACCGGCAATATCCTCGTAAAACCTGCAGGCGACAGCTGGGACTTCTACTTCCTGGATAACGAAAGAACCATAAAATACAAAAAACTGCCGGAAAAACTAAGATTCAAAAACCTCGTACAGCTAAATATGCTAACCAACAAAAACCTCACTAACGCGGACCGAGCAAGATTCTACAAGACCTACCTGAAACAGAACCAGCAGGCAATACCAAACGCAAAAGATTTGGCAAGAAGTATAATCGCAAAAACTAATGAACGCCTTGAGAAAAAAGACAAATAAAAGCCTTCGAAATAAACGAGAGCAATGAAAATGAAATAAAATTATCATCAATTATAAATCGTCTATCTGGCCGCATACATTGATTCGCAGTATTGTTTCTATTCGCCGGAGACTGCATTTTCAGGATTTTCAAACCAGATAACGCCCCATCCGCCATTTTCTTCAGTTGTCAGGACATCCTGGTCCCCGTCACCGTCAAGATCACTCAACCATGCGTTGTCCATTTTTTTGCGGATCTCGGATCCGGGAATATTAATAGCATCTGCTTTCCAATTATTCTCTTTCATTGAATCGCCCGTGCAGCTAATTAACCATATATCCCCCTGCTTTGGAATGACAAGTATTTCTTTCTTTTTATCGCCATTCTGATCGAGCACAGCGACGCCCTTTGGAAAGTTTCCGCTCGGCTGGTCTATGAGAATTTCCTTGAAACTCGGATCACCCTTTTTGTTTGTTCGCAACAGTATTATAACCTTTCTGGCCAAATCACCCTTGCTGCCGCCTGTAATAATAAAATCATCGATCCTGTCGCCATCGACATCTGCAACTGCCATGAACATCGGTTCGTGGTGCTTGTGAAGTGTTTTACGCTGCCACTTGCCGGTAACCTTACTTTTACCGGGATTGACATACCAGCAAATCTCCACTCCCCGGTCGGGCACTACAATATCGGCATCACCGTCACCATCGACATCGGTAAGGATGCAGTTCATAGGCCATCTATTTTTGCCGATCGTGTATTTCACCCAGTTTTCCGCCTTGTGCTTATTAAGTACCGGCTGCTTGTACCACTCCTGTGCGCCGACAATAAGATCGTTAAGACCGTCACCGTCAACATCGGCGACGATGGGAACACGCCGCTCATAATCGAACAAAGTCATCTTCGTCCATTTTGATGAATCACGTACCATGGATTTGCCGGGGTTAAAATATACCCAGCCGCCGTTTGCAATATAATCAATATCGCCGTCATTGTCCAGATCGCCCATACCAGAATCTTCGCACTGGCCGTGTTGAAATTCCACATAGTCCGGCCAGGAAACACTGACTTTTTTCGAACCTGGATTAAAGAACAGTCGACTGTATCTGCCCTCTTCATAATTAACAAAAACATCCAGATCGCCGTCACCGTCCCAGTCATTCAAATTCATACCGTCCGGTCCGTGATCTTCAGGGTCAGGACAAATTACGTTGCACCGCCACCGACCCGGACCGGGCCTGCCTGCATAATCTCTCCATGACGCGGAGACAAAAGAAACGCACGAAACAGTGCACAACAATACTAGAGATGTAGTGTATTTCAGGCTTTGCATCCAATTCCCCTTGTTATTTGGCCTAAAAATTGAGAGATATATTAACGCCCGGCATACATCGATTCGTAGTACTTTTCGTATTCGCCTGATACTATATTAGCCAGCCATTCGCCGTTTGCCAGGTACCAGTCGATAGTCTTGACGATTCCCTCTTCGAATGTTACCGAAGGTGCCCACCCAAGTTCGTTCATCATCTTGCTGGAATCGATAGCGTAACGTCTGTCATGGCCCGGCCGGTCGGTTACATATTTGATCAGCGACTTATCCTTGCCAAGCCTTTCAAGAATCTGGCCGACAACTTGAAGGTTTGTCTTTTCGTTATTCCCGCCGACATTATAAATCTCGCCGACTCGGCCTTCGGTCAAAACTTTCCAGATCGCCGTGCAGTGATCATAAACATACAGCCAGTCGCGAACCTGCAAACCGTCGCCATAGACCGGAAGCTGCTTATCGGCAAGAGCGTTATTAATCATCAGCGGGATCATTTTTTCGGGAAACTGGTACTCGCCGTAATTATTCGAGCAGCGGGTAATATTATATTTAAGACCGAACGAATGACCGTAAGCATGGACGAGATGGTCGGCGGCGGCCTTACTGGCGGAATAAGGAGAATTCGGACTTATCGGAGTGCTCTCAACAAACATCCCCTCTTTTCCGAGAGAACCGTAAACCTCATCGGTAGAAACCTGGAGAAACTTATCGACTTTCTTTTCGAGTGAGACCTTCAGAAGAGTAAGCGTGCCCTGAACATTAGTCTGAATAAAAAGGCCTGGCTCAACAAGTGAGCGGTCGACATGACTTTCGGCGGCAAAGTTGATCACCGCGTCTATCGCATACTTATCAAGAAGCTCTTCGACAAGAACCGCGTCGCAGATGTCGCCCTTGACAAACTTATGATTGTCATTGTCCACAAAGCCGGAAAGGTTCTCAAGATTGCCCGCATATGTAAGCTTGTCGAGATTGACAACGAAAGTGTCGGGGTGTTCGCTCAGGACCATCCTGACGAAATTGCTCCCGATAAAACCCGCTCCGCCAGTAACAAGAATATTCATAAAACCTCCGATTTCTGTTTTTAAAAAGCTAATCGCTGTTGAGCATAGCGAAATCCGCCGAAGGCGGACTTATTGCTAAAAATAATATCGGACATATGACAACTGAACTTTGACGGGATCGTTTAGAATTGGCTTAAAAATCTCAGGTCGTTCTCGAACAGCAAGCGGATGTCGGTGATCCCGTACTTCCTCATCGCAAGCCGCTCTATACCAAATCCGAATGCCCAACCGGTATATTTTTCGCTATCAATGCCGACAGCGTCAAAAACGTTGGGGTCGACCATTCCGCAGCCGCCCACTTCCATCCATTCTTCGTTACCGTTCTTATCAATCCAAAGCAGATCGATCTCACAGCTCGGTTCGGTGAACGGGAAAAAGCTTGGCCTGAAACGCCATCTGGTCTCCGGGCCGAAAAACGCGTGAATAAACTGATCGACACTCGTCTTAAGATCAACCATCGTAACATTCTCATCGACAACAAGTGCCTCAAGCTGATGAAACATAAACATATGTGTCGCGTCGACGGTATCGGGCCGATAAACCCTGCCAGGCGCGATAACGCGAATCGGGGGTTTTTGATTTTCCATCACGCGAATCTGGATCGTCGAAGTCTGTGTACGCAGCAAATGTGTATCGTCGATATAAAAATTATCGACCGGATCCCTTGCCGGATGTTCTTCGGGAATATTCAGTGCTATGAAATTATGCCACTCGTCTTCAACCTCGGGCCCATAAGCAATATTAAAACCCATCCGCCCGAATATCTCAAGCAGTTCGCTGATAGTCTGGCTGATAACATGACTCTTGCCCGAAAGAACCTCGACAGCAGGCAGCGTAACATCGACAAGGGGTTTTACCTCTTTGCCTCCGGTTCCAAGCTTACCCTTGATCTCTTCAAAAGCGGCGGTAACTTCGTTCTTAGTCTTATTGGCTATCTGGCCGCCCTGACGCCGGTCGTCTTTATCAAGCTGACCGATCTGACTGAGCATACCCGTAACCAAACCCTTGCGGCCAAGATATTTAATGCGGAATTCTTCGAGTGCGGCAGCATCTTTGACCTCTGCAAGGTCTGCCATCGCATCACTGCCGATCTTTTTAAAATTGTCAAGCATAACCACCACCATAAATAAAAAATGCCTGACAAGTTAATCGCCAGGCATTAGTAAATTGACTTTTTTAAAGTGCTGCTTTTGCCTTCTCGACGATCAGGTCGAAAGCGGCCGGGTCTGCAATAGCGATTTCACTGAGCATCTTTCGGTTCAGCTCGATTTTCGCTTTTTTCAGGCCGCTGATCAACTGGCTGTAGCGAATTTCGCGAGTCCTGCAGGCTGCGTTAATGCGGATGATCCAGAGACCTCTGTAATCACGTTTTTTGAGTTTGCGTCCGACGCGAGCGTTAACTGCTGCACGAACGGTAGCTTCTTTGGCCAGTCGCAACTGACTTTTGGTTGCTCCCCTGTAACCTTTTACTGCTTTTATTACGCGTTTTCTTGCCTTAGCCCTGGCGGCGCCTTTTCTTACTCTTGGCATATCAGCTTTCCTTTCATGATTAAATATTTAAGCCCGCTGCGGCAGCCGATCTAAGCCGGGAAGCGAACTTTCAGCTTAACTTACTGGCCAAGCTGAGCTAGAATTTTCTTACAAAGAGTTCCGGTCAGATATGACGGACTTGCC
>JAIPFN010000168.1 GCA_021736615.1 Phycisphaerae bacterium
ACTCAAACTGACCTAATCGGTCAGTTTGAAATGAATAATGTCTATTGTCTAATGTATAATGAAGGATTCGGCCTGACGGCCGAGGCAATTTTATATAAATACACATGTTACGCAAATCCTTTAATTGTAATTGGTTACATTGTTTCACAGGCTGATTTCGGTCAGTTTGAGTTATTTATTTCTTCACCCAAGAGAGTCTGTCTGGCACGTGGATTTTGTTTTTGTTTGAAATTTTTGGCTGAAGATGTTATAAATTGAACATAAAGTACTAGATTAGGGTATATTTTTAAGGTTGCATCCAAATTTCCGGATTAGTGGAATAAAATACGCTGGTAAAGCGTTATTCTGGATGGCGGTATAATATTAACTACCCGTCAACTGTTCAATGGTATCCTTTAGGGCTTAAATAAGTGACATATAAAGACAATTCAATGGATTCAAAGCAGAGTAATACGATCTCTAATCAAAATGTTGAGCAGCCTGGTATAGAGGCTTTCTTTTCTCTGGAGTGCAGGCATCGCCTTTTTTTTACAGAGGACGTGTTTAATTCGGAGAATTCCCTTTTGCCCGATCTTTTGGAACCGACGAGCGATAAAAGGGCCAAAGTGGCGATCTTTATTGATTCCGGAGTCGTCAATACTAATAGTGGTATAATAGACCGTATTAATGCTTTTATACGAGCCCATACCGGCCTGATAGAGTTAGCCGGTGATGTTCAGGTGGTTCCGGGTTCCGAGGAGATTAAAAATGCCCACCGAAATGTCGAGCTTATCCTGAAAGACATCAATAATTTTGGCCTTTGCCGAAAATCCTACGTGATTGTAATTGGCGGCGGGGCGGTTTTGGACGCGGTTGGTTTTGCGGCGGCGATGGCACACAGAGGTATCCGGTTGATTCGAATCACATCTACAACAATGTCGCAGTGCGATTCGGGCATGGGAGTTAAAAACGGTATTAATGCTTTCGAGAAAAAAAACTTCCTGGGCTTTTTTGCGGTTCCATGGGCGGTTATAAACGACGAATCCCTGCTGCGGTCATTGAATGACCGCGACTGGATGCAGGGTTTTTCAGAGATAGTTAAAGTTGCCCTGCTGAAGGATTCAGAATTATTTGACAAAATCGCCGGTAATGCTTCAAAGGTCAGGGGGCGTGATCTGAAGGCAGCAATTCCGCTGATTCGCGCGAGCGCGCGGCTGCATTTTGAGCATATAACACTCAACGGCGATCCGTTTGAACTGCTTAATGCAAGGCCGCTGGATTTTGGTCACTGGTCGGCTCATAAACTTGAGCAGATGACGCATTTTGAGCTGGGTCACGGTGAAGCGGTAGCGATCGGCATGGCGATAGATATTACCTATGCCAATCTGATGGGGTGGCTTTCTAACGCCGATCACCAGCGGATCATCAACACCCTACGTCAATTGGGCTTTAAGCTTTTCCATCCGGTTATGGAGCATACTTCCTATATCCTCAAGGGCCTTGACGAATTCCGCGAACATCTTGGAGGAAACCTGGCTATACCAATGATCAGGACTATCGGCGGGACTTTCGATGTACATGAGATAGACAATAACCAAATGCGTAATGCAATCACATACCTGGCTGATCTGCCGGATTAATACAAATTAGGGATAAAATTATGTCAGAGTTAAAGTTGGAAAATCCGCTTGGGTCTACAGAAGTCGTGGACCTTTACTTTTTAGAGCACCGAGCCAAGCTTATCGACATTGGTGCTTTTCTAGACCGTTTACAACGTGCTTGCGATAACGGCGGCACCGAAGATTTCCGTATAAAGGCATTTTATAGAGCTGCCGGTATAATTACGGATCAGAACCCGGATAAAGCTCGGAGGATGTTGGAAGTTTTCTCTGACTTTTCTTCGACTTTGGCGGATTCGGCACCTCAGTCAAAAGGTGCGTCAGGCGCAGCGAAGGAGGGTGTGAAATGAGATACATAGACCCGCATATACATCCATCTTCTCGAACTACCGACGATTATCAACGAATGGCTTTAACCGGCTGTGTCGCGGTAACTGAGCCTGCCTTCTGGGCCGGGTATGACCGTCAAAGCGCGAGCGGTTTTTATGACTATTATCGACAATTGACCGAATACGAACCCAGACGCGCCGCCCAGTATGGTATAAAGCACTTTACCTGGATTTGTATAAATCCTAAAGAAGCCGATGACCCGCAATTTGCCCGGGAAGTGATGAAGCTTTTTCCGGAGTTTATTAAGAGGCCTTCGGTGCTTGGTATAGGCGAGATCGGTCTGAACAAAAACACAAAAAACGAACTGATCATTCTCGAAGAACAGATTGAGTTCGCTGCCGAATATGACCAGATGATCCTGGTGCATACTCCGCATCTGGAAGATAAGCTGAAGGGTACGCGGCTGATAATGGACGCTATGGAAAACAACGGCAATATCGATCCAGAGCGGGTAATGATCGACCATGCCGAAGAGCATACGGTCGGGGAGATACTTGACCGCGGTTTCTGGGCGGGACTGACTATCTATCCCAACACAAAATGTACGCCGCAAAGAGCAGCCGATATTTTAGAGATATATGGCGGAGAGCGAATCTGGGTCAACTCTGCCGCGGACTGGGGGCCTTCGGATCCTTTGAGCGTTCCGAAATGCGGATACGAATTGCAGCGGAGGGGGCATTCGGAAGATTTTGTCAACAAAGCTATATTCGACAATCCAAAAACCTTCCTGGGGCAAAACGAAAGGTTTAGCATTTAAGATGAAAGACACCCCGCGGCCAGGTGCGATTAGCGGATATTGCAGTAATGTCCATGCCGGCAGCAATCTCGATGAGACTATCGCTAATCTTGCCGAACACACGCTGAACGTTAAACAGATCGTTTCGCCGGATGAACCTATGGGCGTTGGGTTGTGGTTGTCTGCTAAGTCGGCGCATGCGATCAGCAGCGAAAAGAGACTTACTGAGTTCAAGAATTTCCTCGATGAAAATGACTTGATACCGTTTACGTTTAACGGATTTCCTTATGGTGATTTTCATGCACCGGTTGTTAAGCATAAGGTTTATCGGCCTGATTGGACGACTGCCGAGCGATTCGATTATACTATCGAATTGGCAATTATTCTGTCGCAACTAATCGACGAAGGGGGACATGCTAGCATCTCGACTTTGCCGCTGGGCTGGCCGGGTGAATCCCGCAGCGATTGGCCCTATGAGCAAGCGGCCGGGCAACTGCTTAATCTGACGCAATCACTTCGCATACTCGAAGAAGCTACCGGGCGATATATAAGCGTATCGCTCGAACCGGAACCTGGCTGCCTGCTTGATACCGCTGATGATGTTATTTCGTTTTTTAACGATCATCTGCTTGGTAAGGGCAGGGATGACACCGTTTTGCGATATTTGGGGGTTTGTCATGATATTTGCCATAGTGCTGTGATGTTTGAGCCTCAACTTGAAACGATTAAAGCTTACGCGGGTGCGGGCATTGAAATTTTCAAGGTGCATGTGTCGTCTGCTGTTGAAGCTGATTTTACTGAAATGTCTGACGCAGACAAGATTGAGGCTTTGAAACAGTTACGAAATTTTCATGAACCAAGGTATCTTCATCAGACTTCTATACACAAGGGCGATTATACTCTCTTTTATGAAGACCTGATCAATGCTATTGATGCTCAGCAGCCGTCGCATATCTGGCGGAGTCATTTTCATGTGCCGATCTATCTGGAGACTCTGGATTTGCTGCGGCCTACACAAAATGACATTATCGAAGGGATGCAGGCGATAAAGGAATATTCTGACTGCAGTACATTCGAGATCGAGACATACGCCTGGGGCGTGTTGCCGAAGCAATTACAGGTTCCCATCCTTGCTGAAGGAATTGCCGCGGAATTGCAATGGTTCAAAGAGACATTCAGCGGGAGCGTATGATGGGGTCTGTGAGGAGAATACTTTTTGACTATGCCAAGCTGATGCGGGTTTCGAACCTGCCGACTTGCCTGGCTAATGTGCTGACAGGCGCGGCGATCGGAATGCAGTTTCAGCAGCCGTCCATATTTAAAATTGTGTCTCTTGTGATTGTTATTTGCTGTTACTATTGTGGCGGAATGATTCTCAATGACCTTTGCGATATTAAATATGACAAGGCCCATAGATCCAATCGGCCTCTGGTAACCGGCGAAGTTTCTTTTCGCAGTGCTATGATAGTCACAGCCGTACTTTTCATCTTGGCAACAGTAATCTTATTCATCATAGCACCACACGCCTTACCATCGGCAAGTGTTTTGTTGATTTTCATTGTCATATATGACTTCAGGCACAAAAAACACAGTTCAAGCATCGTATACATGGCTGCATGCCGTTCACTGGTGTATATAATTTGCACCATTGCCGTTGCCTATCCGTCGCAATCTTCCGACGCTTTTACGGCAAGTTTTCCATTTGCAATAATAATCGGATTCTATACACTTGTAATTACCATCGTCGCTCGCATGGAAAACAGTTTTCGCATCGACTGGCGTAAATGGCTCTCTATCGCGATGCCGCTGGCTCTGTATGCAATATTGTTTTTTGTCCGTCCGTCACGGCCCGTCTATGCTGTAATTGCCGCGATGGGGTTGGGCTATTGGATGTTGACTGCCTGCCGGTTTGTTTTTGTTAAACCGCCAAGGATCAAGCACGCCGTACTTACATGGCTTTCCGGGATGTGTCTGGTTGATGCGTGGTTTTTGACTGTGCTCGATCAGCCGATGCTTGCAATTATAGCCGGAGTATGTTTTATTATTACCGTATATGGACATAAACGAATTTCAGGAACCTAGCAGGCCAGGCCTGCAGCGAATAGGCGAACATAATGCTTATCTCATTTGTTGAAGTAATATGATTGCTTTGTGTTCGGATTCATTTGAAAGAGAATAATCATGTCAAAATCTGTTGCAGTAATATTAGTCGTAGGTCTGAACCGCTCGCTTATAACCGATGCGGCTCCAAATATACAAGCATTTGCTAATTCGGGGACTCTCAGGACGCTTAAGCCTGTTTTGCCAGCTGTTACTTGCAGCGTTCAGTCGAGTATGCTTACCGGGCTGGATGTTTGCGATCATGGGATTGTGGCTAACGGGTGGTATAACCATGATATGAGCGAGATTCAGTTCTGGAAACAATCCAACAAACTGGTGCAGGGCGATAAGGTTTGGGACAATGCCCGCAAGATCGATCCAGCGATAACGACTTTGAATATGTTCTGGTGGTACAACATGTACTCGACGGCGGACTATTCGGTTACTCCGCGTCCGATGTATAAGGCCGACGGGCGAAAGATTCCTGATTGCTATTCGAGTCCCGGCTATCTTCGCGATGAATTGCAGGAAAAGCTTGGTACTTTTCCTTTGTTTAATTTCTGGGGGCCGGCGACTTCGATCAAATCTACCCGCTGGATAGCTGACGCGACAATGCACTCGCACGAAAAACTTGATACTAACCTGACGCTGGTATACCTGCCGCACCTTGATTATGGTTTGCAGAAGCTTGGACCCAATCATCCCGATATACCTAAGCATGTTGCAGAGGTCGATGCCGTGGTGGGTGAGTTGATCGAGTATTTCAGGTCACGCTCTGTAACGCCGATCATTGTCAGCGAATACGGTATTGAGCCTGTAGAGAAACCGGTACACATAAACCGTTGGCTTAGAGAGGCCGGTGCGATTGAGGTTCGTAAAGAGCAGGGGCTTGAACTGCTGGACGCTGGGGCCTGTAAAGCTTTTGCTGTTGCCGACCATCAAGTTGCTCATGTGTATATCAAGAATTCGGCGGAACTGGAAAAGTATAGAACTCTTTGCAGTAACATCGAAGGTGTTGAGGCGGTGTATGATAAACAGCAGCAAAAGGGACTCAGGATCGACCATCGTCGCAGCGGCGATTTGGTGTGCGTAGCCGAAAAGGGGTGCTGGTTTACTTACTATTACTGGCTGGATGACGCGGTTGCGCCGGATTTTGCCCGCTGTGTGGATATTCATCGCAAGCCGGGGTATGATCCGTGTGAACTGTTTCTTGACCCGGCGATTGCATCGCCCAAATTAAAGATCGCAAAGAAACTGATCCAAAAGAAGCTTGGGTTCCGCACGCTTATGGACGTGATACCTCTTGACGCCTCGCTGGTGAAGGGATCGCACGGTCGAACGGATATGCCGGAGGAACTCGAACCGATAATAGTCGCCCCGGACGACCTTAACATCTCGCAGTCGGAGATACCGTGCGGGCAATTACACTCTATTATACTTGAGCATCTGCAATAGTCACGGTACCGGCTAAGTGTTTGCCGGGTAATAGTTCTATCCGATTATTTTGCCAAGCTTCAACGGCAGGTCTTCGTAACTAAACAGTCTGTCGTATTCGACGAACGCAGATATCGCACGTGAAAAAACTCTATGTTCCTTTTCTTCAAGGATTGCAATAGGATTTAGCCCTCCGACTAGTATTACTCCGACTCTGCCTTGCGAAACGGGTATCTCAAGCAATGGTTGGCCGGGCAGGCCGATTTCCATTATCGCACCCAGACCGATCTCTATTAGTCGCTGGTTAATGTTGACCAGTCTTTCCCTGCTTTCAGAAGGTACCTCCCTGAAACTGGCCCCGATAAGGCCGTTACCGTTTTTAACTGCACCGTGATAATCTGTCATTCCGCTTCTTATGAAAACTTCAAGCGGATCTATGCTTGTCCCGTCATAGTGGATCATTTCGACAAACCTGAAAGCTTTCCCATTGGTAAGTTTCAAAAGTCCGCCAAATCTCGAAGCCATCGGTATCCCGTGTTTAAGCAGAATTCCGTTGACGGTAATCGAGCAAACCGTACAAAATCCGACTTTGCCTTTGGGTACAGTATGTTCTCCGATCACTTCGCCTGGGCCGGCTAGCATTAGCAATTTTCCCATCCCATAGCCATACTTGAATACTTCGCCTATTTTTTCGACATAACTCATGAGAAGATTCTGGTCTACTATCGAGGTGTTTATGACGACTTTTCCAGAGCATGTGGGCAGGTCAAAGTTCATATTGTATATCATTTGATCGATCTTGGCAGAAAGATACCCCGGCCGCTGCATGATTTGTGATGAATGCAATTCAGATTGTCCCACGTCAGAAAGCGTCCTGCCTTTTTTGCCATGAGATATTGTCAATCCTTCCTTGTCCATCTCGTTAAGGTATAGCCTGATCGACCTTTCGCTGATATTAATTCCAGATGCTGTGAGCAGTTCGGATAATTTTTTCGAACTAACGGGCGCTGTTTGGCCCTTTAGCGCATTTAATATCGCAAGCCTTTTGTTTGACTTAATGCTCATAATTGTTTCCTTATGAAAAGGCAATTCAGCCGAATAATTTCATTGAATCTGTGTTTATGCGTTCTATTGTAATAGATGTTCGGCAGAAAATAAAGATAATTGCCGGAAAAGTTGTGTATTGGCAATTTTGCCGAATCTTAAAAGTGAAGTTGCCTAGCCACTGTCTCACGTGTATAGTTGCTTTTCGACGTTTTAATCGCTCTTTATGTAATATTATTTGCTGAATATTAATAGATTTCGCTTGTCAAACCGATACGGTATGCCGTATAATCGGCAATAACGTGCCAATCCTGTGGCTTTAAATAGTGAATGTGTTAGGTATTTGTTTTTATGGAGTGTTTTTTATGTCAAGTTCGATGGTTTACATTACAAGTGTATTTGATGTTGTAAAGAGGCGAAATTGCGGCGAAGCTGAATTTCTTCAGGCAGCCGAAGAGGTTCTTGATTCACTGGTCGAAGTAATCGACCGTCATCCCTGTTATCGCAAAAACCGTATCGTTGAAAGGCTTGTAGAACCGGAACGTGCGATTACTTTCCGTGTTCCCTGGATTGATGATGAGGGGAATGTTCAGGTAAACCGAGGTTTCAGGATCGAAATGAACAGTGCGATCGGCCCATACAAAGGGGGGCTCAGGTTTCATCCAAGCGTTAATCTTGGTATTCTCAAGTTTCTCGCTTTTGAGCAGGTTTTTAAGAACTCACTGACAACTCTGCCGATGGGCGGCGGTAAAGGTGGATCAGACTTTGATCCTAAGGGTAAGTCGGATAACGAAGTGATGCGTTTCTGCCAGTCGTTTATGACAGAACTATGCAAGTACATCGGCCCTAATACAGACGTACCGGCCGGTGATATCGGAGTTGGCGGAAGAGAGATCGGGTACATGTTCGGCCAGTACAAACGTATCCGTAATGAATTTACTGGCGTTCTGACAGGTAAGGGCCTCAATTGGGGCGGTTCGCTTATTCGTCCGGAGGCTACCGGTTACGGTGCTGTTTATTTCGCGCAAAACATGCTCGAAACACGCAAGGATTCTCTCGAAGGTAAGGTTTGTACCGTATCTGGTTCAGGAAACGTAGCACAGTACACAGTTGAGAAAGTTAATGATCTGGGCGGCAAATGTGTGACTCTTAGTGACTCGGGTGGGACAATTTATGATCCAGACGGCATTGACGCTGAAAAACTGGCCTATGTCATGGAACTGAAAAATGTACGCCGGGGAAGGATTAAAGATTATGCAGATGAATTTGGCGTCGAGTATTTTGAGGGTCAACGCCCGTGGAATATCAAATGTGATTGTGCATTTCCGTCAGCAACTCAAAACGAAATCTCACTAAGTAATGCAATGACTCTTGTCGGCAATGGATGCTTCGTGGTCAGCGAAGGTGCAAACATGCCTACTGAGGCAGCAGGTGTTGACTTCTTTGTAGAAAACAATGTCCTCTACGGTCCTGGTAAGGCCGCAAATGCAGGCGGCGTGGCTGTCTCCGGCCTGGAAATGGCACAGAATGCTCAGCACACGAATTGGACAAGAGATGAAGTCGACCAGCGTCTAAAAGACATCATGAAGGCCATTCACACACAGGTAGATGAAGCCGCGAAAGAATACGGCAAAGAAGGTAACTATGTGGCAGGTGCAAATATTGCTGGTTTCGTAAAGGTTGCAGATGCAATGCTAGATCAGGGACTCGTGTAATACATTTTTTAATTAAAAAATACAAGTGGAGGATGAATTCTTGTTCTTGTATGTGTTTAAATTTCAAAAAGGAATTTTGCAGGTATTAAAAGCCTGGTGATCCTGTAGCTAATATACAGGACAATATTAAAGTGAGTCTTTTGAAATCATAGGCTTACCATAGGAAATTTGCGCAGTTTTTGTGCAATATTTGTTGAAAAATAACTCATTTTAGGTGTTCAAACAGCCATTTTGCTTATTTTGATTAAATAATGCTGGATTTCTATTACGGTAATTATACAATAGCATTAATGGCCATAGGTTTTTTTTGCGCTTATGGTTAATACTATAGTTAAATGATGTGAATTGCATGATTGTGACCGTTAATTCCTGATCTGCCTTTGTTCTTGCAGTGGACATGGCGTCTGTAGGATTTAGACGTTTTGTTTCTGCAGCAATCTTCGGATTACTCCCGGTTCTTAGCATCGCTCGCAAACTCTAAGGAGTGATGAAAGGGGGATTTGCGGAATTTAGGTTGAATTTTTGAAAGGTTTGTATGGTTACCCAAAAGTCTAATAATATAATGGAAGTGGTTGTGCTTTATTGTCAGCAGTCCCTATCTGATGCTGCAAAAGCTACCGACTGGATGCAGGATGCCGAGGGCATAAAGGTTCGCGCGATAATGCTGCCTTGTTCCAGTAAGGTCGAGGTTCCGTATATTTTGCGATTTCTGGAATCCGGCGCAGATGCTGTTGAGATAGTCGCCTGTCCGGAAAAAGGCTGCAAGTTCCTCATCGGTTCACGCCGAGCGGAGAAACGAATAGAATATGTTCGCGGCTTGCTTGAAAGCATCGGCGAAAATATCCAGCGTGTCGGGATTAGCCGAAAAATGAACCAAAGCCCGGATGAACTTATAGCAATCGCCAAAGCCCGGGCCGAGTCAGCAAAAGGGTAAATTAAAATAGTTTCCGCCGTAAGGCGGTTTCCTCAATTTTGATTTTTAATGTTTGATTTTTAATTTGATAGGAGACATGCAGTGATTTTTGCAGAATGGAAACCTATTGATGAGCTTGTTGAAAAACTAAAAGCTCATAAGAAGGTACTCTTGGTAGGGTGCGCAACTTGCGTAGCCGAATGTGCCGCCGGCGGCGAAAAAGAGGTAGAAACGCTCGCTCCGCTTCTTAGCATGGCTTTAAAGAAACAGGGCTGCTCCGTTGAGATAATTACCGCTATGCTGGAAAAGCAATGCGAGTTCGAGTTTGTCGAAGAACTTATCGAAAAGGGACACCAGGTCGACGCGGTAATGTCGCTGGCGTGCGGTATCGGCATTCAGGCTATGGCCGATTGTTTCGATCCGGTTCCGGTATACCCGGGCGTTAACACTTCGGCTCTTACGATTCGCGAAGAAGCGGGGCTGTGGACAGGTCGTTGTGCAGCTTGCGGCGACTGCGTTCTCGGCGAGACTTTCGGGTTGTGTCCGATCGCAAGATGCGCAAAGAGCCTTCTTAACGGTCCTTGCGGCGGAACACGTAGCAACGGTAAATGCGAAGTATCTGAAGATACCGACTGCATCTGGAATCTGATTGTTGAACGTGCCGACGAAAGAGGTCAACTCGATTCGCTCGCGAAAGTGAAGAAGTCAAGGAACTGGTCCAATTCCACTCACGGCGGGCCCAAACGCGTAATTCGGGAGGATCTTAGATAATGAGTAATCTTTCAGTAAGTAACTTAGAGTATACCCTCGCAGCCGGTCATTTTGCGGTTACCGCCGAAGTCGGCCCTCCAAAAGGCCCGGACGCTGCGGAAGTAAAAGAAAAAGCAGCAATCCTCAAGAGCTTCGCGGATGCTTATAACGTAACCGATAACCAGACGGCTGTTGTTCGTATGTCGAGCATCGCGGCGTCTAAGCTGCTTCGCGACGAAGGACTCGAACCTATCATGCAGATCGTATGCCGCGATCGCAACCGTATTGCTATCCAGTCGGATCTTCTTGGCGCACATGCACTTGGGCTTAGAAACGTTCTGTGTCTTTCGGGCGACCACCAGTCGGCAGGGGCCGGCGGTAAGCTTAACGGCCATCCGGGAGCGAAGAATGTTTACGACGTTGATTCGATCCAACTTATCTTGATAGTCAAGGGGCTTCGTGACTCTGTCCAGGAAAGCGGCGATACTATCGACTCTCCCGCTAATTTCTTTATCGGTGCTGCATGGACACCGCTTGGTCCTCCGGAAAAGTTCCGTACTATCCGCCTTAAAAAGAAGATCGACGCCGGTGCCGATTTTATCCAGACACAGGCGGTTTACGATATGAAGCGTTTCGCCGAAGCGATGCGACGGGCAGAAGACATGGGTCTGACCGAAAAGGCCGCTATTCTTCCGGGTATCATTGTTCCAAGATCTGCCGGAATGCTAAGGTACATGCACAATAACGTGCCCGGCATTGAAGTTCCGGACGAGATGATCGCCAGGATGAAAGACGCAGAAGATCCCAAAAAAGAAGGTGTTAAGATTACACTAGAACTGATCGATGCGGTCAAGAATCTCAGCGGAGCCAAGGGTGTGCACTTGCAGGCCATCGAAGCGGAAGGAATTTTGCCGGACATTATCAAAGAGGCAGGCCTTTTACCTCGCCCGTAAGAAATCAATTACGAATTACGAATTACTAATTATGAATTGAGGATTCGCCTTCGGCGAGGCTATTTTTATGAGTAATTATGCTGACCAGGGCTTTTGGCCCGCATTTATGTGAGAATTAATATGCCAGCGAAATATCATTTGGAAGTTAAACCTACAGTATCGAGATTTTTTCCGGTACCTAAGTTTAGTGCTATAGAAAACGACGGATGTCTTGGTTGTATGCAGTGCGTTAAGCGCGACTCTTGCGTGTATGACGTCTACAGGAACAGAAAGTTCGATACTCCGCAGGTGGTAGATACCGCCGATGTCGACTGTATTAACTGCATGCGATGCGTTCAGGAATGCAAAAAGAATATTTTGTTCCGTATGCCGAACCCGCAGTACGCCAAACTCGGAAATGATTACTGGAAACCGGAACTTATTACCAATATCTGGAAGGTAGCCGATAACGGCAAGATCCCGGTATCCGGTGCCGGTTACCGAGGGCTTTTTGCGAGCAGCGGTTTTGACGCTATGTGGACGGACATGTCCGAGATCGTTCGGCCGACCAGGGACGGTATCCACGGCAGGGAATACATCAGCACGATCATAGAGCTTGGAAGACGCCACAGTCGATTGGAATTTGATGAAAAAGGCCGGATGATCTCAAGTGTTCCGCTATTTACGGAGATACCGATTCCTATTATTCTCGACCTGCCCGGCAATAAGTTCGTTAGCGACTCGGTCAAAGAAGCCATCGCTACCGCGGCCGTAACAGCCGGAACTTACGCTGTTGCTTCACTGAAGGACTCCAGGGGAA
>JAIPFN010000169.1 GCA_021736615.1 Phycisphaerae bacterium
ACAAAATAGTCCTGTGCGCAACCAAGTGCCTGGAACCCGCGAACCTTAAGCTCTTCGCATGCGTTATACTGTCCGCGTTTGCATGGAGCGCACACACCGCACACTTCCTGCGGGGTCGCAGTCACCTTATCGCCGATAGAAACCCCCTCGACGCCGGCGCCGATAGCCGAGATTACCCCCGAAAACTCGTGCCCCTGGATCAGCGGATAGCTCACAAACGGGTGTTTCCCATGAAAAACATGAATATCCGAACCGCAAACACCGATTCTCTTAACCTCGATCTGAACCTGCCCCTTACCGGCAACAGGAACTTTTGCATCGCCAAACTCAATCTTGCCCGGCGCGGGCATAACTGCTTGTCTCATATATACTTACTCCTTCAAGAAAGTCAGTAAATCCATAATAATATTGTTTATTAGTCCCGATGTACATCGGGATTAGTGGTTCAAAAACCCAACAAAACGAAAATTCTACTCAATAACGCCAAAATCGTCAAGAACCAACTAACAGAATTCAAATTTTAATAACAGTATCGCCGAAGGCGATTCAACAAGCTAATAGCTAACGGCTAATGGCTAATAGCTATTCCTTACGCATTAACTGCATATTCCGCCACATGGACTTCATGACCATCCGTTCTGCCTTCGGTGAATCGAGCTTCAATTCGAAAAGGCCATCGGTAACGAACATAAACAATAAACCATCCCCGACATCGCTGCTGTCTTTAGGATTTTCCGGGTAATCATAACGCCAGTAACCGAACAAACTTTTCTCCCCATCGGCAACAGTGAACACACTCCCGGTTTCGGTAAACACAAACTTGCGGTTACCATCAACTTCCAATTTAATACGGTTAGTTCCCTCTCCCGGTACTTCTTTGTAAATAAACCATTCCCCAACAACTTGCTTCGCAGCAGGCCCCATGATCGTTTTTTGTATCTGCGGTTCCGGATTTTCAAAACGCTCATCGGTAACCTTCTCAATAGGCCCTTTGACAAAATCACTCTCGATAACCATAAACTCCTTACCGTTCTTTTTGATTTTAACTTTAACAGTTGCCGACTCCGTCAGTTCAAAAGGTCCTGTATATTCAACATATTTAGAACGGATAACCAATATAGAAGGAGTAACCGAATAAGTGATGTCAAACGCGGCATCTGGAAGTTCTCCACGAAGAGCGATCCTGCTTACATCAATAGCGATCTTTGTACTATTTTCAAATTTCGTCCGACCAAGTATCCCTGCCGCCGTAACTTCTATAGGACCAAGTCCGCTCGTAGCCTCAAAGATACCCAGGCTAAGCCCATTGAAAGTCTTGCGATAAGTTTCACGATGACTGGTAACATCCATAGGATCGCCGTTATCAAACCCAAGCAGCTTAACCGGCCCTTCGATCTTGTAATCGATACGGTTGCACGCCCAAGGCACAAAATTGCCGTCAGCATCCTTGATCGTCGCAGTCAAATGACTGATGTCTTTAACACCCGCTTTCATATCAACATTATCAGCGGTAAGTTCGATCGTCGTAGGATTGGACGCCGTTTTGAACACCTTCTCAGCAACAGCCTTGCCGCCCTTGTAACCGACAGCCTTAAGCGTACCCGGCACATAGGGAACCTTCCATACAAAATCAAGCAACTCTCTCGGAGGTTTCTTACCAAGCGACTCACCGTTCAAAAACAGCTCAACCTCTTCGCAGTTAGAGTAAGCGACCACAGGTATCTCAACCCCTTCCATACCCGGATGCGTCCAGTGCGGCAGAATATGCACCATAGGCTTCTCTGTCCACTGACTCTGATAGAAGTAATAATGGTCCTTCGGAAAACCGCATAAGTCAATAATTCCAAAGTTCCATATACGCGCCGGCCACTTACCACCGCCGAACGACGCCTCACCAAGATAATCGAAACCCGTCCACCGGAACTCACCCAGTATCCACGGCGTTTCCTTCGTACGTTTCCAACTCGTCCGAGCCGTTATACGCACACCGGCATTATCATAAGACGAGTTGTACCTCTGGTTTCCGTCGAAGAAAATCTGTTTGTCATTATAAGGCGGGAAATAATTTTTGAGGTTTTTATCATTTCGCCACCACGTCATAGTACGGTAAAACCCGCGTGTCTGGAGAGTATGAGGAACTTCGGATAGTACCACCGGCTTATCCGGATTTTCACTTCGGAATTTCTTAAGCACCCCGGGATTCGCACCTGGCGCGTTAAAGCCCGGTATGTCAACCCCGTATAGAAGACTCCCGCCCGTCGTCGGACGTGTAGTGTCATACTTTTTCACTTCATCGGAAATACCATATTTATCATAGATACCCGTCTCGTTGCCCATACTGTACATAATCACCGACGGATGATTCCGGTCACGTTTAACCCAGTCACGAACATCCGTTTTCCACCACTCCTTAAAATGCATCTTACCATAATCGAAAGATATCTTCGGCCCCCATCCGTCAAATATCTCATCCATGACCATAATACCCATCTCATCGCAAAGGTCATAGAATAGCGGCCTGCGGGGATTATGAGAAACACGGATCGCGTTACACCCCATATCCTTAAGAATCTGCAAACGACGTCTCAGAACCTTCTCCGGAATTGCTGCCCCAACCAGCCCGCCGTCCGAATGCTCGCAAACACCCTTAAGCTTAGTATGTACACCATTAAGGAAGAAGCCCTCATCGGCATCAAACCGCAAAGAACGAATACCGAACCTGGTCTTCTCGGTATGCTTAACCTCACCATCGACAACAACCTCACTGACAAGCGTATAAAGGTAAGGTGAATCCGGCGACCACAGCGGAGGGTTACTGACAAAAAGATCTTGTTTGACAATACTCTGCTCACCAGCCGGCAAACGAACTTTATGAAGTCCACCCCCTACCTTTTGATTCAGATCACCAAGAATAGTAAACTTAACCACCGCGTCCTGATCCTGGCCGCTGCCGTTATTGATCGCCGCCTCAACAGCAACAGTTGCCTGTTCATCGGTTATATCAGGTGCCGGGTTTTTGTCGCCTATCTCAGGAGTCGCTACAAATATACCCCACTGATCGAAACTGATTTTATTCTTGACGATAAGTCTAACATCGCCGTATATCCCACACCCCGCATACCACCGGGCATTGGGAGCTTTTTCATTATCAACCCGAACAGCGATATTATTCACACCCGACTTCAAGTGGTCTGTAATATCAAAGTAAAAACTGATATACCCATAAGGCCGCCCGCCGACTTTGGCACCGTTAACCCAAACAGTGCTGTTCATAAAAACGCCGTCAAACATGATAAGGTACTGACTATCAGGGTCAACTGTCTCAATTTGAACATTTTTGCGGTACCAGCCGACACCGGTCGGCAAATACCCCCCCTGACCTCCGGACGGATTTTCTTTGTCGTATGGCCCCTGTATCGACCAGTCATGCGGAACATCCACCATCTCCCATCTGGAATCATCGAACCCCGGATCCATCGCACGCTGCGGATCGGAAAGGCTGAATTTCCACCCATCCGTCGGCTCAAGTGGTTTAGCCGAACATCCGCTAAGCACAGTAAAACAAACAACTAACAGCAAAAATCTGAGCAATAATTTCATTATATCTCTTTCAACGAAACTAAGAATGTCTAGTTAAGCCATATTTCCAGTCGGTCAATTCGGCCATATTATCACACTTTTAAACCACAATAGCAAGCAAAAGTTCAACGGGTTAACAGACGTGAGCGACTTTTTTAATCGGCAACAGAAGCGCGGCAGCGTGAGGGCGTGTTGCTTAACTCCGTAATGTCGGCTTCCTGCCGACATTCGATGTTGGCTAGAAGCCAACATCACCTCTGACTGCGTCAGAATGGGGTTTTGGATTTCGGTAATTGTTATTTTGCCTGTGCTGCGCAGACGTATGGATTCCTGGCGTTATTGTCGCCATGGCCCTTCGGCGTCAATTTTGGGCGTTGCACCGGTGATAGGAAGCTTAAGTTCAGTTTCGCTGGTAGATCGAATCACTCGGCCAAGTTCTCTTTCGCTAATCTCTATAGGTCCGGTCACCAGTTCTGGAACGCTGAATGTATCGAGAACTGAGTCATAGAATGCACTGGTTTTCTGCGGAAGAATAAACGGTTTATGTGCTTTTCCCTGAGAATCGACATAACTGATATATGTGCGCGTGAAAAGTCCGCCTCGGCGTTTACTGCTGAAAACTATCCAACGGCCGGTACTCGAGAAGCTGTGCCATGATTCGGAAAATTCGCTATTAACGTCGAGTTTCTTATAGTCTCTGGTTGTCAGATCCATCATATACAGGTCGCTGCTGGGTTGATAAATTGGAAAGCACCCATAGTTGCACATGCAAAATAACAAAAAACGTCCATCCGGAGATATCCTCGGAAGCATAATACTTAATCCGGTCTTTGCTGACGACAACACCATCTCAGGCGAACCCCATTTGTCAGTTTCCAGGTCATAAGAGATTCGCATCAGATCATATTTGAGTTTTTCGTAATTATCCGGAGGAACTTTATTCCGGTCGGTCCACAAAACATCACCAGCGCAAAAGTACAAATATTTGCCGTCCGGCGACCAAGTGGGATAAGTTTCAAGCCGTTGTATATCCGACAGGCCCGAAGTTACATTAGCCGTCTTTGTCTTAATATCGTAAGTAGTTATATATGAGTCAAGGTCTACCACATCCCGAACTTCCATTCCGCCTCCGCTATGAAAAAACTGGCGAACCTTATTGATAGAACAGGTGATCATTTTCCCGCTGGGATGGATGGTTGTATAACCGAATTTTGTACCTAATTTCTTCGCCGTTCCATTGCGAACCATTATTGTGTCGCTGCCGAATTGACCGCGAAATCCAAATATCATACTTTTCGGACTATTGTTATTAAAGGTATGGCAATTGACGCAACTGTTGCCGAATGATTTGCCGTGCACTACAACAGATTCATCGAAATTTTCAAGATTACGCTGATAAATACCTATGTCCTTGAACCAGTTGTAATTGGGTTTCAAACGTCGATACACAAGATGCGAATCAATCTCTTCATTTTCACCGGAGATAGTATTCGATATCGTCTGGTAACGCAGCCAGCCCTTTACGGTCAGCGTGTAAACATCATAAAACAATTCCTTGCCCTTATTACCGGCAAGAAGCTTTCGCCACTTCTTCAACGGGATTTCGATTTCCGATTCTTTACTGACGATCTCAATAGCCTGATCGTCAGAGGTATAAATACGAACAAAGTATTTCAGGCCGTATTCGCGGATGTCAAAGTTTAAAGGCGCAATATTCGACGGGATCACCAGGTCGGTATAATCCGGATAAACAGCAGGCCGAACGGACACACTGTGATAAGACTTGATAGCTGCCGACTGATCGGCCATTACAAAATAACCAACTGAAGCCAATACAACAACTGCACATATCATAAAGAGATAACGGAATTGTTTTTTCATAGCCCGCTCCCTGACTGACTAAAAATATAATAATAGAAATAGGTGCTCCCAAATTCCGGCGCCAGGTTACGTGCCGATGACGGCTGGCCGACCGGGTTAAATTTCAGAGCAGCCATAAATCGATCCCCTGTTTTATACGTTTGCGGATCTATTTTCCAGCCGTACGTTTTGATCCGCTCCCGGGTATTGCCTAAGTGAAGCAAGATCGCCTCTCCATAATGTCGCGGAACCTTCTTGTAACCAAAGTTACCGAACCTATACATATTATGAGCGATCTTATCGACCTCCTTAGACTTAAGGTAATAAAGCATCATATACTCAAAAGCAAGTCTGTTATGCGGATTTACTTCAAGAAGGTCAGACATTAACTCTCCTAAAGATTGGTCCGCCGTAATGTCTTTCGTAAGCATAACAGATCTAAGACGAACTATTTCTGCATCATCGCTAAGTTCAGGATCCTCATCAAGCCGTTTAAGTGTACTTTTGGCTTTTGCCCCGTGTATCAGGTCACCGGAAAGAACCTCCAGGAAAACCCGCGCCGTTTCCGGTTGACCTTTGGCGATATTAATTATTGCCAGATACCGGAGAATCTCCGGGCATTCGCCGACGTTTTCTAACAATTCATACGAATCTTTTTCTGCGACATTAACCCTTCCCAGCAATAATGACAGACGGATGATACTTATGCCTCTTCGGTACCCCCTTATGTTTCCCTGCGTACTTTCCTGGACACTGTTTCCTCCTCGTGGAGGAAGAAACATCCCTTCTTTGAACTGTGGATAACGAAACAGTTCCTCCCCGAGTCTGCCCGTATGATGCAGCGCCTGGATAATGTTGTGATTGCCTTCAGGGTCTCGGGAAACAATCGGGAAACGATTCGCGTATTCCAGCAGTTCGGTCCACATATTATTGCCTGCATAAAAGTCTGCCTGCAAACGCAGTTTTTCTATACCGGTCGAACGATTAACAGTCACAATCGCAGCCAAAACAACAACGACCGGCACAGTGCTAAACTTAAGCCATCTTAGCCATGTTTTTATTGTATTGACTGAAGTTTGTTTAGATTTTTTTACGGATTCTTCCGCGGATTTTTTTCGACTAATAAAAAACTGACATACAAACACACCTGACAAAATACACAGGATAGAAATATACAGTGCTTTGGCCGTTTTTGCGTCCAAACTAACTCTCGGATCAAAAGGCAGCGAATACAGATAGATATCCATCAACCTCATATCGAAACACCATCCCACAGCCAGCGGCAGCAGTCCTGTCAGCAAAATATACAGACCGGCTGATAAAAAGCTGCGTCGAATAAACAGTTCATAAACGGCGGCCAGAATTCCAAAGAGAAAAGCACAAGCACCAGCGGCCAGGTACAGCAAGACGAACATGACCATAAACAAACAGCAGCGCAATGCAATACTTTGCTGCCGTATCTTTTCATACGCTACCAAAGCCCACAGATTTAAAAGCAAAGCAACAAAGACGCCCAAAGGATGTTCGCATTGACTGTGCATTGCAAGAAAGAATATGGCCGGAGTATACCCGACAATCCCGGCAAGGGAATTAAAGCCTGCAAATCTGACAAGCATTGCAGTAGCCAGACAAGTCAGCGAAATAACTATGGTTATGACTATCGCCCCGCCCAGAGGATAGTAATAAAACTGCGACAAAAATCCCGTTACATACTCAACGACACCGCCGGGGTGATCGATTGCCCCACGAAAAAACTCCCAGCCGGTAAAAAATACCGGATAATCCACAAATCGCCCAAAAGCGTGATAGATAAGGCGAGTATTGCCAAATAGCCAGATGTATAAGAACAAACTGCAAAGCAACAAACTATGGAAAAACGCCATATATAGATTTGTTCCAAAGGTTTTTTTGCGGATAAGTTTCACTTGATCAGAATTCCAAAATTTAACGATTACCTCAACTCGGCTATGCCGCTTAGTCTCCATCCTAATATATTAAATCTGTCACAAAAAAACAAGCTTTATATTCCACAGAAATGCTGATAGCTTACGAAAAAAAGATCGGCATCAATAAAATCAATGGAAAAAACAAAAAGAATAATGTAGAATCAAACGACGTTAAACCTGCTAATACGAAAACCCGGCCTGATGACGTGGAAAATTAGATTTCAACTAGGAGAAATCATGAGCGATAGTATGGACAAACTTAACTATATAAAAAACATGATCTGGATGATGTGCTGCGACGGGGATATCGCAGAACGTGAGAAAAAATTCCTTGGAGCAACCGCAAAGGCTATAGGTGCGCAAATCGAGGACTGGAACGCACTTATGAAAGAAGTCGTAGCCGACAAAGGCCGGCTTTACCCGATAAACGACCGCCCGAAAGCCATCGCCACATTGAAATCACTCGTCGTCATGGCCAAAGCCGACAACAAGCTCGACGCCACCGAAAAGGACTACCTGCGCCGGTTCGCCAAATCACTGGGCCTGACAAATCAGCAGTTCAAAACAATCGCCAAAGAAATTGACATGGCAACCCTGCTTGATCCGTTCAAGGACTCGGCCAGGCCGGTTGGTACCGGCGGAAAATTTATCGCGATAAAGGAAGATTTCGCAAAAATCGATGATTTCAAAGACGTAATCCTCGAAAACAACGCAGAAATCAAGATATCCGGCTTTGATGAATTCCTCAATGCCGGCCAGCCGGACAGCCACATAGTCTGTTTCCACACCTCTGAGGACAAAAATGTCTCTATAGAAAGATGCAGGCACCTGTTGGAAAAATCAGGCCCCAACACAGCAGCAATACTAACACGCTACCAGGGCCATCAGGTTAAATACCTGCACGAAACAGGCCTGAAAAAATGCGTTATTGAGCCAGTGTACGCACACGATATCGGCACGCTTTTAAAGTAAAATGCCGAACATAATGGACATTGTGGATATTTCCCACCTGTGGTTTTTGGGGGTTTGGGGCTGAAAAAAGGCCCAAAAAACGTCAAAAATTTGCATTTTTTCACGTTTTTGCGCGCTTTTTGATCACTTTTTGCGCACTTTTGAGCTTTTTTTGACGGCAAAAAATTGTGGAAACTAAATTCAACAAAGGTAGTATACCCGCTTTGCGGGTATACGTTTTAAGTTTTAAGTCCCGACGTAAAGCCGGGATTTCGCTTTACTCAATGTTAAGTTTTAAGATTCTGAATTTGGAGTTTGGGTGAAATATAATTCCGGAAAATTATAACAGTCTCCTTTTATCTATAGTATATGTATAGCCAAAATGTCGCTTGTCGACATAGTCTACCTACGAGCTTTGTGACAGGTGACAGGTGTTGGGTGTTGGGTGTTGGGTGTTGGGTGTTGGGTGTTGTTAGGGTAACGGCGCCCGCCTTTGGCGGGCTTAACCCCGGATTCACTAATCCGGGGTTAAAGGTCGAGTGGTTGGGTAACGGGGTTATGTTTTTGTTAGTCGAGTGATTAGCCCGGCGATTGCGGGCGTGTTGCCCAACCCCGTACCGCTGGCTTCCAGCCGGCTTTATTGTGCTTTACGACTTTAAAACGGCTATATGACGGATGATAATCGAGTCAATTTTCGTTATATTCTATTTGGGCAACATCCCCTTGCGCTTAGGGCTGCTGTTGTCGTGCGGTACTGGGAGTCTGCATCCCCCCTCTCGTATCAATCTTCTGTGTCCGGTTTTCGTGGTTTTAGTTTGCTCCAGTCTTGCAGGTTTACTCGCAGAATCATACTCTCGTCTTTGCCGGCGTTTATGAAAGCATTATGGGATTTGGGATTTACAATTTCTGCTCCACCTACAGAGAGGCTGTATTTTTTATTGTCAAGCGTTGTAAATTTGAAATTACCGTTCTTATCTGTTTCTCTATCAGAGTTGATGTATCTTGCCAGGTAGTTTCCGTCGTTACATGACAGGTTAACCCATGCGTCCGGGACCGGCCAGCCGGTTTTGTCGTCGATAACCTTACCCGTAAAAGTGATTCCTTTCTTGAGTTCATACGTCTTGTCTTTTCCGGGCTCAACCTCAACACCCATCGGCTGGAATCCGGGGACCTTAATTTGGAGATTATACTTTAACGGCTTTTGAGGATTAATCCCGTCATAGAGAAATCTTCCGTCACTGTCTGTTTTGATTTTATGTCCTGACACTCCATAGCTACCCTCATCACTATAGCGAGCGGAAATTTCCATACCGATCTCAATATTTTTTGCGGGAGTCTTGTCCGGCATCAAGACACGTCCTTTGATCTGACTTGTTTTGCCCAACTTAAGATCAACCTGCTGTATCGGATTTTCACTGGTCAACTCGATCGGCTTGCTGACTATCCATGTATTCTTATTCTGTGCGATAACCGCGTACGTCCCGCCCAAAACAAGTGCCGGCGTACTATACTTGCCGGTTTGAACGGTAGCGTCACGAAAGTGAGTCAACTTCATCCTGATTGAATGATAATTGGGATGGTCGACATATTTGTCCGGGCGTTTTACAAGCAATAATTTCATATCTGCATATTTTATCAATTTACCGTCTTCGTCGAGTATCCTGCCGTAGATACTTCCGGCAGGCTCTGCAATAATAGTTCGCTCATAGGGCTGATCGGAAGCTTCGACGAATTCGTCGGTACGGCCTGATTCCGGTTCAATCCAGAAACCCTTGATGCCGCCGGTATCACTTAGCTGCATATACGCAGGCACCGGGAAATCGACTTTGGCAACTCCATTTTCAATGACAATGTCCAGTGCGGACCAACGCCTCTGATTTGAATCATATACCTTCTGTGTCATATACGACAGCCTTGCCTTGCCCTCAACAGGCGGGTAGCCTTGCGGAGATTTAAAGGTCAATATCATCGGACGATTAGGAATATCGGGCAGTTGGTTTTTCGCGTCCAGATCAAAGACAATGTCATCAACTGATTTGCCTTCAAGATCTATTATCATCCGATTTTTGGGATCATTGCCTAGAATAGTTATCCCGTCTCCAAGAATGTTTTTCAGCGTAAAATAACCGACACCGTCCCTGATTTCGACGGGTATATCGCCATATTGATCGGCACCATCGTATTGAGAATTTTTGAAATAGCTGTTAAACCATAATGACGGAACTGACTTTCTAAGTTCGCTGGAATAGCTTCTAGAGAGTTTTTTCAAGTCTCCAATGACCTTTCCCTTGATATAAAGTTCCGGGAGCATCTCGACTTTCAGATCAGTATCACCATATTCTATCTTTGGTAAAACCGACAGGTTGTAGCCTTCGGCCTCGATAATATAGGTATATTTAAAACCCTCTGCCAGAGTAGTGAGTGTGAATTTGCCGTCGGTGTCGGTTACGGCTTCGGTTCCCTGACCGTTAAAGCCGTAACCCCAGCCATGGCCGGGGCGTTCCTTGTGAATAAGCCTTAATTTTGCTCCGGCGATTGGTTTACCGGTTTGTTTGGCGACAACAACCCCTGACACTTCCAGCCCTTTTTGCAAAGTAATAACAGTCGTTTTATTCTCTGTAAGGGTGTGTTCGGCATTATCGATTTTCTGGTACCCTTCTGCCCGAACGTTAATCATAGTCAATTTGGCGGCGGAATGTTCAAATGTGGCAATACCGTTTTCATCAGAAGTAACCTTATCTGAATTGCCGAAGCTGCTCCAGCCGTCTAAATCTTTTCTAATATATTTCTTATCAAGTATTGCTGCTGCGATCGGATTTCCCTGCTCATCGATGACTTTGACTTTGCCGTCGAAACCTGCTTGAAGAACAATGTTGACATTGTCAATGACTTCGTTTGGATCCGGGGAATAAATCTCTGACATTCCCATCGCATATCCCTTTGCAGTTGCAGTGACGAAAACCTTTTGCATGCATCTTACGGTATGTTTAAATGTCCCGTCATTATCATGATCAATGTGAATGGTATTTGAAGTCCTCGGATCATAGGCATGAATAACTACGCTGCGATCTTCCCTGGGTACAGATTTACCGTCATAGGTGGTAACCTTCCCCGACAGCGTAAACTTATCTGTTTCGACACTGGGCCTGAATTCACCACTGTATGTTTCAGCGATTTCCTTCATCTTTTCGATGCGTTGTTTTGGGGTTAGCATTTTTGCAGCAAGATTGACAGTTATGTCGGCTGCTTTCCACAGGGCGAGTATTGACAGCGATGCTACTGCTATCAGGAGTGCGAGTTTTATCCAGCCGATTCTCATCTGGGGTTTGTGGTTTCGATAAATTATTCGTTTTACGCGTTCGGCTGATGTCGATGATGTGTCGTCGCTGAAGCCTGTTATTGCGGCAGTCATTGCCGTTTGAGGTGGTTGAGCGGAACGGGTAAGTTGGTCGAATAGTATCTTTGCGTACTGTATCGGTTTTCCGGTGGTTTCTATGCCGGCGGTGTCGCAGCAGACCTCGCGTTCTATGCGTATCTGTCTGCTGATCCACCATACTGCGGGATTGAAGAAGAATATCGCCTCTATGAGCATCTGGCAGAAGTTGACGAGGTAGTCATAACGCCGGATGTGAGCGAGTTCATGGGCGATTATGGCCTGCAGGTAGTCGGCGGGCAGTTCGGTAAGCATTGAAACGGGGACGAGCAGGACCGGCCGGAAAAAACCGATGACTCCCGGGTGCTTTAGAACCATGGTAGAGGCGAATCGGATCTTTTGAGTGATGTTCATCTGTCGGCAGAGTTTATCGAATAGCTCTTTGACGGGACCGTCTTGAATATCGACGGCGGAGCGTCTAAGCCTGGCGGTGGAAGCTAATGCCCTGAACATCCTAACGAGCATTATGAACACGCCAACCGACCATACTACAATAAGATTGCCAATGCCGAAATTTGGAGATTGGGAATCGGTCAACTTCGCGGCTGGTTGTTGGGGAGTTTCTAACGCTTT